>CAUZBV010000456.1:0-3606 GCA_963578115.1 Myxococcales bacterium | reverse complement strand
TGGTCTGCCCGTGGAGTTGCATGATGAATCGTGTACGACGTTGGAAGCGCACGAAGCGATGACCGAATCCGGGGTTTCTTTCGAGCGCCAGCGAGAGGTAGTGGACCAAGTGGCTGCTGTGGTTATTTTGCAGAGTTGGTTGGCCCAGCAAGAGATGTGCTCATGAGTCGACGTCGCTCTCTATTCCGTGCCCTTCGACGCAAGCTAATGATCGCATTGATCTTGCTTCTTGTTGTGGGTGCATTGGCCACATGGTGGTTCGATCGATTGATGAGCCAACCCTTGGATCCAGATGGCGAGCGGATTGTGGTGACGATTCCAACGGGTACTCGCTACGACGGGGCTGTGGAACTGTTGGCACAACACCGATTGGTTCCCGAGCCTGTGTGGGGATCCGGCGCTTGGTTGGTCTCATTGCGGGCCCGATTAAGGGGTCGCCGGCAGCCTTTGGACGCAGGGTTGTATCGCTTTGATCGTGCCATGAGCCCGGACGAGATCATCGACTATTTGGCCAAAGGCGCCGATGCGCCCTTGCTCGCTCAAGGCAATCAACTGACCATCATCCCAGGACACAACATCTTTCAGATCGATGAGATCCTCAAGCGCATGAGCTTGTCGGGCGACATCACAAGATACCCGCAGGAGATGGCCACGCTCAATGTGTCGGGCGTCCCGCTTCCTGCTTGGCAGCCCAAGGAGTCGTACACGACCTTGGAAGGGTACCTCTTTCCCGACACCTACGCCGTGGACACGACGAAGCATTCCGGTTCCCAGGCCGTGCAGAAGATGTTGAACCGATTTCGCGAGGTGTGGACGGATCTTAAGGTTACCCATGCTCGCACCTATGCCCGGCTCATGGGTGAATTTGGTCTCCGGGATCATGACTTTGTGATTCTGGCTTCGTTGGTGGAGAAGGAGGTGGCCGTTCGAGCGGAAGCGCCCATGGTGGCCGGCGTGTTTTACAACCGCCTGCGCAAGAAGATGAAGCTCGAAACGGATCCAACCATGGTGTATGGGCCGCGAACGTGGCGTGCGGTACCCTCGCCGGTGTATCGAAAGCAGGCGTCCAATCCCTACAACACGTATCACATTGACGCTTTGCCACCGGGTCCGATCTGCAATCCGGGGCGCGATGCCTTGGCGGCGGTCTTGGCGCCTGAGGCCACGGAAGCCCTCTTCTTTGTGGCCAAGGGCGATGGGCGTCACGCGTTCGCCAACACATATGATGAGCACAAGGCGAACATTAAGAAATACCGGAGGCGGTGAACGTGGGAAAACGAATCGGCTTGGTGGCAGGGGTTGTTGGATTTGCAATCTTCGTCATTTTGGGACGTTTACTCTCGCTTCAGGGCATCACAACCTCGGCCATGGATGTGGCCGCTGTGACCATTCTCATGGCGACTTGGTGGTCCACAGAAGCCATCCCTATTCCCGCCACTTCGTTGCTGCCTTTGGTGTTGTTTCCCATGTTGGGCATCGCCAGCGTGAGTCAGACGGCGACGGGCTATTCCCATCCGCTTATTCTCTTTCTGATGGGGGGATTCTTCATCGCGTTGACGGTGGAACGTTGGAATCTGCATCGAAGGCTGGCACTTGGTGTGATCTTGCGCATTGGGACTCGCCCCGATCGTCTGATCCTCGGGTTCATGATCGCGGGTGCGTTGATCAGTATGTGGATCTCCAACACAGCCACTACGCTCATGATGTTTCCCATTGCGTTGGCCGTTTTGCAGCGAATGGAGGAACAGGCACCGGGCGATCCCCGAGTGCGGCCCATCGGTGTGGGATTGCTCCTGGGCCTGGCCTACGCGTGCAATGTTGGCGGCATGGGGACGCCTCTGGGTACCCCCCCCAATCTCATCTTTATGGCCAATTACGACACCGTCGAAGGTGCTTCTCCGATCAGTTTTGCCGGGTGGTGCGGCCGAACCATGCCCATCGTCCTGGTGATGATTCCACTGATTTGGCTGGTGCTAACCCGGTGGGTGAATCGGATTGACCGCAATTTTGTGGGCGGTGATCGCAACATCATATTGGCCGAAGTTCGCGCGATGGGCCGGTTGAACTCGGCCGAATGGCGCGTTCTTATTTTCTTTGTGGTGACCGCCCTGTTGTGGATCACCCGCTTCTTCAAAGAGCCTGTCCATGTGGGATCCTACGCGTTTCATGGATGGAGCCACATGCTGGGTCTCACCGAAGTACATGCGACCAAGGGGTTGATTGCCACGGTGGACGATGGAACCGTGGCCATTGGTGCGGCGATTTTGATGTTTCTGATGCCCGCAGGGCGTGATCATAAGGGCGAAAAGTTGCTCGACTGGGAGACGGCGGTTCGGATCCCATGGGGCTTACTGCTGCTCTTTGGCGGTGGTATGGCGTTGGCCGTTGGCTTTGGAGAAAGTGGCCTCAGTTTGTGGATCGGAGAGCGTTTGGGAGCCCTCTCGGGTCTACCGCTGGTCGTGTTGACGGCGACGGTCTGTTTGACGGTCACCTTTCTGACCGAGGTGACAAGCAATACGGCGACAACGTCGGTGTTAATGCCTGTGTTGGCCTCGGCCGCCGCGAGTCACTCCATCGATCCCATGTACTTGATGATGCCGGCCGCGCTGAGTGCGAGCTGTGCCTTCATGTTGCCAGTCGCTACGGCACCGAACGCGATCGTCTTTGGTAGTGGCCGTGTGACCATGCGCGACATGGTGGTGTGCGGCGTTGTGATCAATCTGATCGGTGTGGTGGTGATCACGGCGTTGATCTGACGACCCGAACTACAAATCGATGTGTGTGACTTCTGGCAACGCGGCGCGCCAAAATGTCTGCGCCACACCTGCAAAGCGTTTTGGCAAGTCGGTGACGTAAATGTGACGACTGCCCTGTCCGGGCTTTGCTCCCGTCAAAACCGCCAACTCCGCCGTGACCGCCTCTGCACTGTCTACCAGAGCGATGGTACGGGTCGGCGCCAACTTGGCCAATGCGGATCGGATCGCGGGTTTAAGGGCCGGGTAGTGGGTGCATCCCAAGACGAGTGTGTCGATGGGATCGTGCTCCGCTGTGTGCTCCAGCAACGGTGTGAGGTAGGTCTTGAGCGTCAGCTCCGTGACTTCGTGCTCCAGCCATCCTACTTCGGCCAGTGGCACCAAGAGCGGGCAGGCTTTCTGGGTAACGCGGGCGTCGGGAGCCAACGCCAAGATGGCCTCTCGGTAGCTGTCGCTGTTGACTGTTCCCTGTGTGCCAATGACGCCAATGGAGCCCGATTTCGTGGCTGCCACGGCCGCTCTGGCGCCGGGTTCCACAACCCCCAACACCGGTGTGTTCGGATACGCTTCCCGCAGCGCGGGGATAGCGCAGGCGCTGGCGGTATTGCAGGCGATGACCAGCACCTCGATCTTCGCTTCTTCCAAGAAGCGTACACACTGCAATGCGTAGCGTGTGACGGTGTCGGGTGATTTTGCGCCGTAGGGCAGGCGTGCCGTGTCCCCCAGATACACCAGATCCAGACCGGGCAACTGCTGGCACACTTCTCGGGCCACCGTTAGGCCCCCAATGCCAGAATCAAATACGCCGACAACGTTCACGCAACGAACCCTATCGTCGAATGTACGCCGCGTA
>CAUZBV010000455.1:0-3623 GCA_963578115.1 Myxococcales bacterium | reverse complement strand
GCTTCGTTGGCAGCAAAAGACACATACGCGGCAGGTTGGGTCTCGAGAATAAAGAGGGATTGCCCGGGAAGGATCATCATGCCCCGGGAGTCTCGATTAATGATCTGCGCTTGATAGGGTTCGATTCCGCGAATGACCTGTGTAGACATCACCTTGGGTTTAACGCGGTCTTCGGGCGTCAACTCCAGCGCATTCAGGACCGCCTGGCCTGACAGTTGAACCTGCCCTTTGTCATGTGCATGGATCTCCAAGAGGCCAAAGGCACGTTCAACAACTTGAATGCCAGGCACCACGGCACTTGCCTTGAGGGCAACATCCGTGACTCGGTTGATCGCCATGCCGGGAGCAATTTCAACCCACAGGCTGGCCATTCCGGGTATGGGCAGAAAGCCACGTGCAGTCTTTCCCATGAAGGACGCCAACTGAGGTTGCAGGCTATCGAGAAATGTATACGTCCGAAGTTTGATACCCATGGGTTGATTTGGATAGCAAACAAGGGGGCAAAGTACAAGCGTTGCGAATTGATCTCCTCGTGTGTTTTGTTTAAAACGAACGACGTGATTTGGAATCGAGCGACTACGGAGCATCAATTCTACGCTCAAATGTGGCGCAGGATCTGTTTTTGTCGACGTGAAAATACGATGTGCTACCGTCCAATCATGGGTCGATGGTTTTGGGCTTGCAGCTTGGTTTTTCTCGGATTAACCGCGGAGTACGCGAAAGCCACGCCGCCGCCGATCGCGGGCATATCGGTGCAATCGGTGACGAAGGGTGGGGCGCAGGTGTTCGTGTTGGACTTGGACCGCGTCGAATTGCGCACTCATTTGGCGACGTCTGTGGGGGCTCGAAAAAGCACCGTCCAGGTGTTGGGCCCGGCCACACACGCCATTGTGGCCGTGAACGGTGGATTTTTTGATGAACGGGCCCGTTCTTTGGGATTGCTTGTCGACCGAGGCATCGTACTCAATCCGCTTCGGAAAGCCGATTGGGGGGTGTTTTTTGTGTCGAAATCCTCGCGCCGTGCACGGCTGGTTCATACCCGGCAGTGGGCGTCTCGAGCGCGGTCTTCACTGCCGGAATTTGCCATTCAAGCGGGGCCACGTTTGGTCGTGGAAGGACGTCCATTGAGCTTCAAGTCGCAGCGTGCACGAAGAACGGTGTTGGGAATTAGACCGGGCGGGAAAGAAGTGGTCTTGGTGGTTTTTTCGCAGCCGATTCTTACCGCAGAGTTGGCCCGACAAATGATGGTGCCTTTGGGATGCACGTACGCGTTAAACCTCGATGGCGGGTCCTCTACCCAACTGTGGAGCTCCATGGACAGCGTGGCGTCAGTACGCGGTATTCCTGTGACAAACGTGGTGACGGTGCACCCACGAATCACGGCTGATTCATCGTCGAATCAATAGGGTTTGGGGGGATTGTCAAAATCCTGGGCGGTGCGAATCCAAGGGTTGCCTTTGGGCAATCGCGCAAAGATTCGACGTGCTGTATCCAAGCGCCCACGGTTAAACTCACAATACCCGATTGCGTACCTGGCGGTGGTTCTCAGACGATGGGAAGTGTGACCACGAAGCCATTCTTTCAGGCGTTGGATTGACGTGCCGTAGGGTTCGGCTCCCACGGCCCGGACAATGGATTTCAACGCTAGTTTTCCCGCCGTGTCGTCATCGTCACCCTCCACGAAGGTGACCTTCGGATCGTCCACGTTGATCTCGATCACTCGAATGGTCGTTGGCTTCGGATCGTCCGCATTAAATACGTTGTTGCCTTTGTTCACAGACAGATCGGCCGTGGGGGCCTTGGTACCGCCAACCTTTGGAGGAGGGCTTTCCTTTTTCCGCAACGTAGGTTCTTTGCCCGCCACCTTGTGTGTTTGCTTCTTGCGCAACCGTGTACGAAGGCCGTTCGGCTCTCCTCCGGCGTTCTGATCCTCGGGTTGGGTTGTGTCGGCGACGAGGGTGTCGTCCGCTTGTGGAGTGGCAGGATCCATCGCTGTGGCTTCCGACAGTTCGTCCCCGGCGCTCTCCGCGGGGACGGGCGCCGTCGCGACGCGGTCCGTTGGACGTTCGGTTCGTGCGATTCGCTCACCGGCATGAAGCAGCGTGGCCGGTGCGTTCGCTTGTTGAACGGCAACCAGACCATGTTCTACCTCGACATGCACTGTGCCGTCCGAGGTGCGTTCCACATCAAAGAGCGTGCCCTTGACCGTGATCGTGACGGTACCGGCTTGCACTTGAAACACGGAGCCTGGCGGACGACGGTCGACATTAAAGGTGATTCGCCCCGAGACCAATTCAATCTTAGTAGTCCCTTCGTGCCGTGTCGCCACTCGGCAAACAGCGGCGGGTCTCATGGTCAACTCGGCGTCGGCGATCCGCACCGTTCGGGATTCTGTGCCGGTTGAAAGTACGTCGCCTACGGTCGGCTCCTGAGAGCGCACAACCGTATTCGGGGAGGCCGCTGGGGTCACGGGTTGCACATCCAGGCCGATCATCATGTAGAGCGTCAGCGCGCACGCGGCCCCAATCGTGGCCCACGCCGCCCGCCGCGCAAGGCCATCGAAATGAAGACCGAAGGGAAGCACAAAAGCGCGACTTCGGCCATCCTCGTCGATTTGTTGTTCCACCAACTTGTCGAGCCGAGACCAGGTGAATTCATCCAAGTCCTCAGCCCGGGCTTCCTGCCAACACTCGCGTGCTCTTTGCACCTCTTGCAGCTGCTGTGAACACGCGACGCATTGTTCCAGATGTACAGAGAGCGCTCGCTGTTCCCGATCGCCCAATTGCTCATCCAGAAACGAAAAGGCCTGTTCGGTATTGATTGGGCACGTCATGAGGACGGCTCCAACAAACCCACTGAACGCATGCGTTTCGTGAGTTGTGCGCGCGCTGCGATGAGGCGCGATCGGACGGTGTTGACGGGGATCTCACAGACGTCTGCGATGGCTTCCATCGTCATGCCTTCCATCTCATACAAGATGAAGGCCGTCCGTTTTTTTTCACTGAGTTTGTCGACCAGGCGGTACAGCACCTCGAGGCGCTCCCTTTCTGCCAGTCGAGTCCGGGGATCATGATTGTATTGGGCATCACGACGAGTGTCGTCGCCCAAGAAGAGGTACAAACGGCGACGTTTCTTTTTTCGAATGTGTTGCAGGGAGACATTGACGGCGATGCGATAGATCCACGTTGAAAGCTGAGCCGTTCCGCGGTAGCGGGGAAGCGACCGATAGATCTCCAAAAACACGGTTTGTACGATGTCTTCTAGCTCTTGGCTGGGGCCCACGACATTACGCACGGTTCCAAAGACCTTCCGCTTGTAGTTTCGATACAGGGCATCGAAATCCTGCGCCAACGCCGATTGGGCTCGTTCTCGCGCGACTTCTTGAAGAACCACGGGTTTTTGAGGCGGTTTCTCCACGAGTGAAACAAGGACCTTACAGGCGACAGTATTTTGGTTGTTTGTGGGCATTCTTCAACAACTCCATCGCCCATTGGGTTGCCGAATAAACCAAACATGATCAACAAATCGTCACATTCGGTGATTAAACCCCAGAGTCGGCCGCAACTGGCCAAACCTTTAATGTATTATGCGCTCGTCATGGGACAGAAGTCAGCCAGTTTTCG
>CAUZBV010000454.1:0-3625 GCA_963578115.1 Myxococcales bacterium | reverse complement strand
GCGCTGTCGTCTACGGCGGGCACATCGGTGGGCTCAGCGCTGTCGTCGGGTGCGGGGACGTCCGGGTCCACCGGCACATCCACGGGGGCGATGTCCGAGGGCTCTCCGTCCGAGGGGTCTCCGTTCGAGGTATTGCTTGAACAGGCGCTCGTAAGCGCCATGCCGGCGAGAATGGTGAGGACGGCTCCCGTCCGCACCGCGAGTGAACTTTTGATGAAAAACGCGTTCATGATGCCCTTCTCCCCCTCCCTGTCGACGGTCGCACCAGGGTACGAAGGCAGCGCGATCAAGTCAACGGCCGGATTACACCGAAGGGGTTCGTGGGCTCGACAGGTTCTGTAAATCAGCCATGTCGGCGAGTTCGGGGAACGCTGGCAACTCCGGCAACGAGGGGAGGCTGGGGACGGAGGGAATGTCGGGTAGGATCTTGGGTGCCCCCAGGTCTTGGGCGTCCACGTGATTGGTGGCGCGGAAGCCATCCGATGGGCGTCGCATACCCCAGACCAGTCCCATCCATCCCATGACTTTCAGCGCCGCGTAGGTCATGTCGATCTCCCACCAGTAGAACCCTTGGGTGGTGGAGGATTGGTAGTGGTGGTGGTTGTTGTGCCAGCCCTCACCGAGGGTGAGCAGCGCGATGATCCAGGAGTTCTTGCTGTCGTCCCCCGTGTCGTAGCGCGCTCGACCGATCACATGGGCCAAGGAGTTGACCAAGAACGTGCCGTGATAGAGCAATATGCGGGAGAGAAAGAAACCGATTAAGAGCGCGCCCCAGCCACCGGTGAGCAAACACAGCGATCCCAACAAGACCGAGGGGAGGATGTGGTAGCGATTCAAGAAGCGGAGCTCGGGGTATTTGGCCATGTCCTTGATGGCGTCGTAGTCCGTGTGCATGTAGCGGTCCGACAGGATCCATCCCATGTGGCTCCACCAAAACCCATGACGAGGGGAGTGCACATCGTCGGCCTGATCCGAGTAACGGTGATGGTGCCGGTGGTGGGATGCCCACCAGAGGGCCCCTTTCTGGGCGCTGGTCTGGGCACCAAAGGCCAGGATAAACTGCATCCAGCGACTGGTCTTGAAGGTGCGGTGGGCGAAATACCGATGATACCCGGCGGTGACAAAGAACATGCCCACGACGTAGAGCACGCCGCAGAGCACCCAATCCATGGCGGAGACGTCCACCCACAGAGCCCCGAAGGGCACAAAATGTATGAGGATAAAGGGAACGCTCAACCCCCACTGAACCACGCCCCGATCCCTTGTTGTTTGACTTTTTCCGTCCATAATTCACTCCGTGCGTTGGGGTCGGAGCACGCCGCCACCGCTCTCGGCGCGCGGACCCTCTACTCGAAGCATCCGGGTGAACCGGCGCATCGTCAATGAGTGGGCTCCAATCTTTACATAATGATTACAGTCATTTACATAACGTTTACACTGTAGAAAGGGAGAGGGTTGGGGTGTGCTGTCCTCGGCCGCAGTGATCAGCCGAAGCGCAACCACCGATTGACTTTCCCGGCGGCTCCTGGTGTATGCACGGTGATGGAACGCGATGCACCCGTCCGCAGCGCGCCCCCCCGGGCGACGCGCCGTCGACTGCGCCGATTGGACTTCGGTCGGTGGAGCGGTGCCGGCATGCGTCATCGGAGCTTCTGGGCAGGCTGGGGCGGTTGGCTCACAACCATCGCCATTGGGGCCATCGTCGTGGCGCTGCTGGTGGGGTGGGTGCTGCTCTGGGTGAATCGCCCACAGGGTCCCAGTATCTCCTTGCTCGTGCTCGGATGTGTTGCGTTTACTCTCGTGCTGGCCATGTTGGCGACCCTTCAGACAAGGCTGGCAAAGAATTGGCGCTTGCAGCAGGCGGAGGCGCTCTTCTTGACAGGGATCAGCCACAACCTCAAGACGCCCATCAGCGGCATTCGTGCGGCAGCCCAGACCCTTCGAACCGCCCCGCTGGATGACGAGCAACGACAAGCGCTCCTCAACGCCATTGTCGCGGAGACGCGGCGCCTCAGTCTGCGGGTGGAAAATGTGTTGGAGACCGGTCGTTTGGAGGTGGAGCGCGGCGCTTTCGATGAAGCCCCGCTGGACTTGGCGGATCTCTTGAGCGGAATGGTCCGGGGTGCAGACGCCGTGGTGAGTACGCGCGGCGGTGATCTTCAGTCCGATATTCCGGGACCTGTCTGGGTCCACGGGGACGACCACGCGCTTCGGCTTCTCTTCGACAATCTCATGGACAACGCGCTCAAGTATACGGATGACCCGCCTCGGGTGGCTGTTGCGCTCGACGAGCGAGAGCCTTTTGCATTGGTCCGCATCACGGACGAGGGGATCGGCTTCTCCGAGCAGGACGACGCCATGCTCTTTCGGCGCTTTCAGCGGGGTGACACAGGACGGGCGGGCACCGGTCTGGGACTCCCTCTGGCGCGGGCCATCGCCCGCGGTCATGGCGGAGAGGTGCACGTCCACAGCGATGGACCCGGGCAGGGAGCGGTGGCGGAAGTGTGGTTGCCGCTGGTGAGGGCGACCCATGCCTGAGATACTGCTGGTAGAAGATGACCCCACGTTGGGCATGTCCCTGGAGGTGGCGTTGGCCAACCAAGGTCATGACGTCACATGGTGCACGACCTTGCGCGCGGCAGGAGAAGCGGTGTTGCGCTGTCCACCGGACCTCATTGTGTTGGACCTGGGGCTACCCGATGGCGATGGAATGGATTTTTGCCGTGCCGAGCGGCGGCGAGGGGTCATCGCGCCCATCCTGATTCTGACCGCCCGAGCGACGGTCCACGCGCGCGTCGAAGGGCTGACGGGCGGGGCCGACGACTACCTAACCAAGCCCTTTGAGCTGGATGAGCTCTTGGCCCGGATTGAGGCTTTGATGCGGCGACAGCGCTGGCATGGCAGCGGCGACGCGGTCACAGTCGGTCGTTTGCGGCTCGATTTTCGGCGATACGAGGCCTTCGATGGCGATGAGGCCGTGGCGCTGACGGAGTTGGAGTTTAAGGTGCTTCGCTACCTGCTCGACCGACCCGGTGAGGTGGTGACGCGCGAAGAGCTCCTCAGTAAGGTGTGGGGCGTGTCGCCTTCCACAAAGACCCGCACGGTCGATGTGTTTGTGAGCCGACTGCGGCGGCTGATCGAAGAGGACGGAGCTCGCCCCAAGCATTTGCTGAATGTGCGCGGCGTGGGATATCGCCTGGTGGGTGTGGCCTCGCAGGGTGCCACAGAGTAGACCGACGCTTGAAGCATACGGGCCGACGGGGTATTTTGTGTTCATGAGATCTCCCGCGCCCAGTCGCACCTTTCTACTTCGCATCCTTTTTGTGGGGTGCCTGTTGAGTTGGGCCCTTGCCTGCGGCACCGGTGGCACCGGTGGCACCGGAGGCAGCAGCGACGCCAACAACAAACCTGGCCCGGACACCTGCTCCAGCAAAAGCGCCGTTTACATTTGGGTGTTTGGGCACCATTACCTGGGCGGCGGCGGGGTCTATCCACGCGCTCAGGATCTGCGCGACATTGTGGACGTCATCGACGAGCTGGAGGTACTGGCCACCCTCTACTTTGACGGCATCCTCATGGAAGAGCTGGTCAAGGAAGATCCGGGTGTCTTTAAGACCTTTGTGGG
>CAUZBV010000453.1:0-3630 GCA_963578115.1 Myxococcales bacterium | reverse complement strand
ACAACCGAAGCGACCCGGGTCCTCCAATCATACGCCTTTCCGGGGAACATCCGAGAGTTGGAGAATGAGATGCAACGGGCCGTTCTCTTGGCGAAGGAAGGGCAGCCCATTGATGTGGCGCAGCTCAGGGACGAGACGTGCGGCGGTGAGTCGTCCGCCGGCACGGCGGTTACTCCCCTTCTACAGGGCAGTTTAAAGGCGACGATGGAGGCGTTTGAACGGTCCGTGTTGCGAAGGGCGTTGGAAGGCAACGGTTGGAATCGTTCTCAAACGGCTCGGGACTTGGGGATCAGTCGCCAAGCCTTGATGGTCAAGCTGTCCAAGTACGACCTGTCCCCGGAGTAACACCCCTTCGATTGAGCCTGGGGCTAGGAACGTGTCCTCGTGATTATCGATTCTGGCAATACTCTTCGACACAATCGATGAACTCGGCCTCGACGCGGCGTCCTTCGAGCGCGTTGACCTCATGAATGCCTGTTGGGCTGGTGACGTTGATCTCTGTGAGGAAGTCACCGATGACGTCAATGCCCACGAAGAGGTGCCCATCCGCACGAAGCCGGGGGCCCATGACCGAAAGCATCTCTTCTTCGCGTGGGCTCAATGGTGACGCCACACATTGTGCTCCCACATGAATGTTGCCTCTGTGATCCGATGACGTGGGTATCCGCAACACGGCTCCCGCGAACGCTCCATCCACCAAGAGAATCCGTTTGTCACCTTCCACGGCGGCGGGGAGATAGCGCTGTGCGATGATGCTTCGATGGCCGTTTTCCGTGCTTACCTCGAGGATCACATTGCGATTTGGATCATCGGCATTCACCACGAACACCGCCACTCCCCCGTTGCCATCCAGCGGTTTGACGACAATGGCGGTACCGAGATCGTCCTGAAATGCTCGGATTTGTTCGGGCTGGCAGGTGACGATGCTCTCCGGGCAATAATCGGGAAACTCCAACGCATAGAGTTTTTCATTGTGGGAGCGCAAACTGGCCGGTCGGTTAATGACCAACGCGTCTGGCTCGGCGGCCTCCAAGATGTATGTGGCTGTGATGTATTCCATGTCAAAGGGTGGGTCGTGTCGCACGAAGATAGCGTCGAAGGTTCGGAGGCATGCGTCCGCAGAGACGCCTAGGTCGGCGTGTTTTCCCTGCACAGGACGTAGTGTGCAGGGTCGCACGCTTGCCCGGGGCTCACCTGTGACCAACCGGAGATCCGACGGCAAGCAGACCAACACCTCATGGCCACGCGCTTGGGCCTCGAGCATCATGGCGAAGGTGGAGTCCAGATGGATTTGGACGTGCTCGATGGGATCCATGATGAAGAGAAAGCGCATGTACATATCTTATCAGAGCCTGATGGCCGGCGGCTAGCTCTGTAGCTCCAGGGTAACGGCGCCTGTGTAGATGGGGACGGCGGGACCACACATCCACACCGAAGAGAAATCGCTTGCGACACGGTAGGTGAGGGCGCCACCCGGTTGGATCACCGTGACGGTCGCTTCGGCCTCCAACGTCTGCCATCGAACGCCGACTGCACACGCTCCGGCACCTCCTGTGCCACAGGCCTGTGTTGGCCCCACCCCGCGCTCCCAGACCAGCACACTGGCGTGGTTTGGCGACTGCACGTCGAGCCATTCCACGTTGGTGCCATTGGGAAAGCTCGGATGGGTGGAAATGCGTGGGCCGAACACGGCGACGTCATCTTCTTGTGGAGGACCACGTAGGACGAAATGGGGGTTTCCCAGGAAGAGAACCTCCCCAGTGAATGCACGGCCATCGATTGAAATGGTTTGTTCCCCATGGAATTGCGCGTCGCCCAAGTTGACCTCGACCAGCGGTTGCGCGGGTTCTTCTTGGGGGATCAGCCGACAGATTTGCTCCCCAGCATCGCTTCCAATGGCAATGCTGTCCTCTTTGGGGACTCCCAATACATCGACCGCCCAGCGAACAAAACACCGCAGGCCGTTCCCACACATATCGGCCAAGCTGCCGTCGGCGTTGAACACGCGCATAAACAACTGACCGTCGTCGCCGGTCAGTGCTGCTAAGATCCCATCGGCACCCACCCCGCGGTGCCGGTCGCAGACTTTCCGTACGCTCTCTGCAGACAGGTCCCCAGTTTCCCGACGATCCATGATGATGAAGTCGTTGCCGAGCCCGTGGTATTTCCAGAATCGAGTGGGTCGTCCTGCCATACGCTCAGTGTCTAGTGGTTGTCCTGGGATGTAAAGCGACGGAATGACGAGAAGCCGTTCTAGCCGGTGGTGTCGGGGGTCTTGATCGCATCTTTTACAGTGACAAGGCCACCCGTTGGTCCGGGGACAGCACCCTGTAAGAAGACCAAGTTGTTGCTGTGATCCACCTGCACGATGAGGACGTTCTGCGTGGTCTCCGTCGCGTTGCCATGTTGGCCAGGACGTTTCATGCCTTTGGGAACCCGCGCGGGTGTCGCCGAGCCCTGACCGCCGGTACCGGCATGACGAAATGCCTCGTGCGTGCCGTGCGTTGCTGTGGCAGCACCATGGTAGCCGTGACGTTTCATGACACCGGTGAAACCGCGACCTTTGGACGTGCCCACCACGTCGACAAAGTTTCCAACCTGTAGGTGGTCCGACGTGAGCACTTGGCCGACTTCGTAGCGTTGCAAGTCCTTCCCGGTTACGCGGAATTCACGCAAGTAGCGATGGGGAGCAAGGCCGGCTTTCTTGAACAGACCACGTTGAGGCTTGTTGAGTTTGCGTTCGGGCACCTCTTCATACGCCAACTGAACGGCATTGTACCCGTCCGAGCCTTCCGCGCTTTTCGTGTTGATGACGGTGCAGGGGCCACATTGCACGACGGTAACGGGAAGACGGTTACCTTCCGGTCCCCATATCTGTGTCATGCCGAGTTTTTTTCCGAGTACTGCGTGTGACATGTTTCGCTCTCCTTTGGTTTGCGAGACGGATAACGGCCGTCTCTCGCGATACACTTTGACTGGCGGCGGACTGTAGCCACGGAATGTGGGGACGTCAAGCGCTTTTTGGAGTCAATATTGCCCCGAGGGGACATCTTCGGTCCATGACAGCGAAGAGGCTTTCTTCGTCTTACTTGATCATGAAGGGGAACGAGACACGTTGGCTGCCGTTGAATTGGGGGAAGCGCAAGCGGCGGATGGACCCTTGAACGCAGCCATTGGCGGACGTGCCTGCCGCTGGACCGGTGACCGCAACACCGCCTACCGAACCGGAACCGTTGATCGTGAACTTCACGGAGATTCGGATGCCAGCCAGCCCCGCAGCGCGCGCACAACCGCGCACCGACCCATAGGCGCGGCGTACGACGCGACGGATTTGTCCGGCCGTCAGCCGTGCAGGAAGTCCACCGAGGCCGGTCGAAGTGTTGGCTTGTTTCTTTCGTAGGTTGTTCAGCTGTTTGTTCAGGTCGGAACCGGTCTTTGTCTCTTTGGGCTTTTTGGTTTTCTTGCGTTCTGTAGCGGCTTTCTTCCGGAGTTGTTCCGTCCGTCGCTCTTCAGCCACCGCTGCTCTAGCGGCCTTCTCCGTCTTCTGTTTTTCTCGTTTCTCGCGTTTTTTCTCGGCGCGTTCTTTCGCTTTCTCCCGGGCTTTCCGTCGCTCTTTTGGGGTCAAGGGTT
>CAUZBV010000452.1:0-3634 GCA_963578115.1 Myxococcales bacterium | reverse complement strand
TGTGCACGTGATTCTAATCCGAGGGGCAGGCGACAAATTCTTCTGTGCGGGCGCCGACATCGCCATGTTGGGCGACGTCACGCCGAACTTCAAATACAACTTCTGCCTCCACGCCAACGAGACCCTTCTTCGACTGGAGCAGACACCCAAATTGGTGATCGCCGCCTTGAACGGCCACACCGTGGGTGGGGGCCTGGAGATTGCCATGGCCGCGGACATTCGGATTGGCCGGGAAAACGGGGGCAAAATCGGACTCCCCGAAGTCCACCTCGGGGTCTTGCCAGGAACCGGTGGTACCCAGCGCCTCGCGCGCTTGGTCGGCAAGGCCAAAGCCATCGAGCTCATGGCCTTGGGAACCAACATGTCCATGGACGAAGGGCGCGGCTTGGGCTTGATCAACCACGTCTTCTCGACCGAGAACTGGTGGGAACAGGTGTTGGACTACACGCGACAATTTGTGCCCCCCAACAAGGCCTCGTTTGCGGTAGGGCGCATCAAGCGCAGCGTCCAAGCGGGTGCCGAGATGACCTTGGAGGCCGGCCTGGCACTGGAACGGGAACTACAGCAGCAACTCTTCCTGTCCGAGGATGCCGCCGAGGGCATCAGCGCTTATAACGAAAAGCGCAAAGCGGAATTCAAAGGCCGATAAGATCGTTTCCCCAAGGCCACGCGCCGAAAACTATCTGGGAATTGGCGCCCAACCCGAAGGTGAGCTAGCGTCGATGCAATGACGGATTCGGTACGAAAACGCCTGGGGGTTGCCACGGCGATCATGACCGGGAGCGTGCTGTTTTCCCGAATCCTCGGCTACATCCGTGATGCCGTAATCGCCGCCAAACACGGTGCCTCTGCAGACACCGACGTGTATTTTGCGGCCTTCACGATCCCCGACCTCATGGGATACATGCTGGCCGGGGGAGCGCTGTCGATCACCTTTCTGCCCATTTTTTCCAGCTACATTCACAGCGACCGAGAACAAGAAGGTTGGGACTGTTTCAGCGTCGTAGCGACAACCGTCGGCGCTATTTTGATTGTGCTGACGGTGGTGGCCTATTTTCTCGTGCCCTGGTTGGTTCCCCGGTTCCTGCCGGGATTCACCCATGACCAGGTCGCCGATACCGTCCGACTCACGCGTATCGTGCTGCCTGCGCAGATCTTCTTTTACGTGGGCGGACTGCTCGGTGCCACGGTCATGAGCCGAGAGCGCTTTCTCGAGGCGGCGCTGGCACCCATCGTATACAACCTGTGCATCATTGCCGGCGGTGTTTTCTTGGGGACAGGCATCGAGGGATTCTCTTGGGGCGCGCTGATTGGCGCGGCTCTCGGCCCCTTTGGCCTCATGTTGTGGGCGGCTCGACGACGAGGCCTTCGATTCCGCCTCCATTTCTCGCTGAACGACCCCAATTTGAAACGATTTCTTCGCTTGTCTATCCCGGTCATGCTGGGCTTTTCCTTGGTCACCGTCGATGAATGGATCACCCGATACTTCGCCTCGGGAATGGACACCGGTGCCATCTCCTGGATCCAAAACGCTCGGCGACTGATGCTCGTTCCAGTGGCCGTTCTCGGGCAAGCCGCTGGTCAAGCCACGTTGCCCTTTATGGCGCGCCTCCACACGGAAGAAAAGACGCGCGAAGCCGGCGCCGTCCTCTCCGACGCCCTTCGCCTGGTGATGTTTGCCACCCTGGCCGCGAGCGTCTGGATGGCCGTCACCAGCCAACCCATCGTGTCCCTGTTCTATGAACGCGGCTTGTTTGATGCCCACGACACGATGCACTGCGCCAGCGCGCTGGTGTTCTTGGCCATCGGGATTAGTGCTTGGGCGATGCAAGCCCTGGTGGCCCGCGGTTTTTATGCCATGCAAGACACCTGGAGCCCCATGATCATCGCGTCCGTGGTCACCTTGCTGGCTGTGCCCGTCTATTGGCAGCTGGGGAGCGGACCCATGAAGCACAACGGCCTGGCCCTGGCCACCACCCTCGGCGTGACGGTCACCGCACTGGTGACGTTGCTGATGTTGCACCGAAAACTGCCGCTGCCATTGGGACAACTCGCCGGGTCAATCGGTCGTTCCGCGGTGATCGCAGCGGCCAGTGGAGCCGCCTCGTGGGGCGTACTCCACGCGCTCGCAGACAGGGCCGACTGGGTCCGGGTGCTGAGCAGCTTTGGGATCTTCGTGGCTTGCGTTGCCCTGCTCTCGACCGCACTGAAGGCACCGGAGTTTCGCACATTATACCGCTGGGCGTTGCGACGCAGCCAATCGAATTAGACGCTGGATCTCGTCCACTTTAGGGCCCCCGCTTCTCTTGACTTGGGACCATCGAGTCCGCCATCATTCCACGATGCTTTCGTTTCGACTGAACACGATGGCCATTGGGGTCACGATCGGGATTGTGTGCGCGGGTTTAACCCTTGGATGCAGCGAAGAACCTCAAACTGAAACAGCGCAGCACACTATCTCGGTGACGAACAATACCTTTGAGGACGGCACCGCCAACGGTTGGGCTTTCCTCGGCAAGGGGTGGCGAATCATTGCCAAAGACGGCGGACAAGTCCTGGAAGGACAAGGGCCCTCATCGGCATTGAGACTCCTCCCGATCAGCGAGACGCGCCTGGAGATGAGCGTTTCGTTGATCGCCGGCTCGGTCACATTGGGATATCGGGCCAATCTGGGATTGCTCTCCGAAGACATCGGCGGTGGTCACAGCCACGGCGATGCAGGTCACGCCCACGGGGGCAGTGCGCATGGGGATCTGCCTATCGGGAATCTCAACCTGAAAGTCCATGGATATTCATTGAGTGTGCACGCCAGCAGAATGATCTTACGAGCCCGTTCCAATTGGAACAACAACGGGATCACATTGGCGGACATCAACGTAGAGTTCGGCCTGAACACACCCCATCTCATCGCCATTGATTCGGTAGACGATCGCGTCGAGGGAGAGGTCGAAGGTCGAACCATTCGGGTCTGGTTGGACAACAAGCTGACCATTGAGGCGTACCACGACACAACCCCATGCGAGATCACCGACACGTGCGGACCCGAAGGCAACTCATCGTGTGTCATCAATGAACAACGCTGCGTGGGCGATCGTATCCAATCCTGCACCAACACGGGCATTTGGGACGGGGTCAAAGATTGTCCAGACGGCAAGACCTGCATGATCTTGTCCGATGGATACCAACACTGCGCGGAAAAAGACGCCTCCGAGGACGAACTCTTGGTGGAGACTCGCTACGGCATCTACGTGGAACCATCTGCCTCCAGCATAGTGCACCTCGATGATGTGCATGTGATGGTACAGGCCCCTGAGGACTTGGCCCTGGAACAAACGGGCATCATGCATGGGGGCGGCGCCACCGCGATGCAGTTCTCACCCACGGAAGCCGACACGGTCTACCTCATCACCGGATACAACGCGCTCGGTGCGTGGCGTTCCACGGACGGCGGCGACACCTGGACTCGCTTCTATCAGGGCTTGCACCTACTCAGCGTGGGCCTCGATCCCGAATTTGCCGATCACATCCTCATCGGTGACAACCTGGGCCAAATCATGCGCTCCACCAATCGGGGGTTGTCGTGGGACATCGTATCGGCCGCGCCGCTCTCGGTCGGCCAGTTCATTGAAGGTGA
>CAUZBV010000451.1:0-3652 GCA_963578115.1 Myxococcales bacterium | reverse complement strand
ACCAATTCGTGCGACGACCATGTTTGTGAGGACGCTCTTCCCATAGGGGAAATCAAGATCCAGCTCAGCGGTCCATCCAACGGACACGCTGCCTCCGGAGGCGATGGCCGGGAGCGTCCAAACCACCGCATCCAACAGGTCGTCGTATGTACCGCCTTCTGTGCCGGATGCGTAGCGGCAGCGGGGCGGCAAGGGATTCGACAGAGCGACACCCTTGATGGTCGCAAAACCAATATTCTCGACGCGTAAGGTGTACCCGATGCGTTCTCCGGGGCTGGCCTCCACACGGTCCGCCGTGACCGTTAACGTCAGGAGGGGGTTGGGGACCACCGTCAGGTTCAAAGGATGACTTGTGATGTCGTTCAACGCCTTTGCCCTGGCCGAGGCCTCCAAACACAGACTGGTATCGTCGTCGAACACTTTTGGATCGAGTTGCACAGTGCAACGCAGCAGGCCCTCATCTCCCACGGCGGACAAGCCGGGTGTCCATCGAATGGTTTCTGTCTGACGTGTTCGGATGATTTCACCCCCATCGGACACATCGATGGGGGTGCAACCCTTTGGCAAGGGGAGTTTGACCATGAGATCATTGGCGTCTGCGCTGCCGTTCACAGTGTACTGAAGGGTCAGGATCACCTCATCACCAGGGCTGGTTTCTGTCCGATCTGCAGACAGGGCCAAGGTGACGGTCGGTGAGGCGGTCACGACCAGTGACACAGCATCCTCACGTTCCTCGTCCATGGGTGTGGTCACCAGAGCGCGGAGTGGAATAGTGTGGGTTCCGGAAGGCATCACCGAGTCGAGAGTGACCTGTGTCTGTAGTCGATGGGTGGCGCTGGTCGAGAGTTCGTCGAGCTGCCACATCAGCCCCTGTGGACTCGCCCTTTCCACACCGGCGTCAGGACTGGCGAACTCCACAAAGGGTTCTCCTGCCGACAAGGTGCCCGTTAATCTGCTTATGGGTTCTTGCCCTTGATTGGTTACGACCATTTCCAAGGGAATTGTCTGCCCGGGCATCGCATGCACGGAACGGATGCCGCTGTCTCCCCACTCCACGTCGTGTCCGACAACCACGAGTTGCGTCGAAAACACCGACTTCGGCTCTTGCTCCAGGCCCACTTCGGCACGTTCACTCACAACTCGATCGGTCAAGTCTGGGCTGGAAAGCTCCAGATGGCCCGCCATTGACGTCGTGCATGTCGCCGTCTGCTGGTTCATTTCGGTCTGCACCGTCAGTTCGATGCACTCGCCCATGTCGATGGAAGGAATCATCCACACGACTTGACTCGGGGTGACCGGTTTGATGACGCCATCATGACTACAGTCAATCAGCTCCAAACCGTGGGGTAGGTGACCCACCGCTCGGACGGCGCGAGCACTCGCTTTGCCCACATTCTCAACCGTGAAGGTATAGGTCACCGTTTCGCCCACGCCGGCGGTCTCGGGCGAAGCCTGACTCGACACATGCAACATGGGCACAGCCAGCACTGTCATCTCATAGTCGCACGAACCACCTGCAGTACCATCGATGGATGTGGCACTTGCGGACAGGTTGATGGGTGATCGCCCAGCAGGAAAATCGGCGGTGACTCGAAGCTGTAGCGGCTGATTACAGTGGGCACCGACCGGCAGAGGCCCCACGTCCCATCGAAGTCCGGTTTCATCGATGGCCCAGTCACCCATGTTTTGTTCCAGATCCGCTTGGATGCCGCCGGGAAGAGGCAAGGTCATGACGACACCACTGCAGTCGGCCGTTCCCTTGTTGATCAGGTGGACGTCCAAAAGAAGCGTTTCTTCTGGCGACACCTCTGTTTTGTCTCCCGCCAGACTTAGAATTAAGTCCGGTGCCGAATCGACTCGGACCGCGCAAACGCTCCCTTCGATCGGCCCCGTCTCTTCGCTGTCCGCCTGCAGTGAAAGCGGCAAGTCCTCAATACCCGGTGGAATAATCGCGTTCATCTTCAACTGAAGATGGGTGGCAAAGGTCTGACCCGGGCGCAGCATGCCCAATGACCAGCGAATGCAACCGGTCTCGGGGTTAAGGATCCCTTCCGTCGACGCCTCTTGTACGGTCACGAAGGGTGGGATGAGCAAGTCCAGTACCACGTCCGATGCGGGTGCTGAGCCGCTGGCATAGCACGACACGGTGATGGACAAGTCGTCGCCCGGTCGCACAGCGTCCTGACCGGCTTCCAGTGATGCCGAGATTGTCGGTACCGCCTGGATCGTGACACTTTGCTCTTCGCTCAGCACAACCGGATTTTCGTCGGCTGTTGCGTTGCAACTGTTTGTGATGATCGTGTGTCCGTTGGGGAACTCTGTGTCCAACTGGAGTGAAAGGTGACACTCTCCACTTGCGCCCGCCGGGAGGTGTTTTACTTCCCAGTGAACCGCGTTGCTGACCTCGTCGAAACGCCCATTGTTCGAAGCGGACACAAATTCGGTCCGCGGTGGCAAGGGGTTGATAATGTGAAGGCGCTCCGCCTCCGCATGCCCAATGTTTTGATAGTGGATGGTGACCAGTGCGGCCTCGCCGGGCATGGCGTGTGTAGGACTGAACGTCGACTCCAGATCGATCGTGGGCTGAGCATCGATGATGAGGTCCAGTTTGTCGGATTTGATCACATCAAATCCGTGCCCTTTGAGCGTTGCTACCGCCGAGCTCTTGTTCAGGCCGGGGGCAAAGGCGCCTCCGGGAACGAGGTCGATCCAGCGGTCCACCGCCGAGGAGCCCACGTCCAGGGATGCGATGGTCCAGCGGATTGCGCGCCCGTTGGGTGTGATTACCCCCTTATCCGACGCTTCTTGACAGGACAAGCCCTTGGGAATCGATAGCTCCAGGGTGGCGTTGTTCGCCGGCGCATTGCCGTCATTGGTGACGGTCAGCAGAAGTCGCGTGGACTGATCAAAAGCAATGATCTCAGTGTCCATGGACAACGCGACCACCGGTTTCGGCTTGGCGTGTACGGTCAGCGGGGGAGACTGTGTTGTACTCTGAACACGGTCATCCGCGACGAGCTCGAATGGAAACTCAATCAGGGTCTTGCCCGCCGGGAACGATTCGAGCAAGCGACACACAACGCCGAGTGTGGTGTGGCCACCTGGAGGCAACTCATGGGCGTGCCACAGGACTCCCTCTTCTACCGTGCGTTCATCGCCTCCGCTGGCGGTAATGATCTGGAGTTCGTCGGGAATCAGAGCGCGCACCTTGAGAGGCTTGTGCGTCGCATCGCCGTGGTTCTTGCACACGAGCCGGAAGGAAAGGGTGTCTCCCGGTTGACCATCGGACGGATCCACGCTGACCGACATTCCGATCTTGGATGCGGCCGATACCATCGCGACTTTGGCTTCCGATTCCGATACCGATCCTTCGGTGCACTGAACCAACATGCTGAGTGTGACGGCCGTCTCACCGGCAGGGAACGATTCATCGAGACCGCCTTCGAATCGGACCGATTCGCTCTCACCAGGGCCAAGGTCTTTGATCTCAAACACCACACGGTCGCGTTCACACAGCGCGTTGGCATGGGTGTTCATGGGTTTGACACCGGGCGGCAGCGAAAGAATCAACGAGCACCCGGTGGCGCCAGCATCTCCGTTGTTGAGCACGCGAATCGATACTTGGAACGAATCGCCGGGTTTGGCGTTTTTC
>CAUZBV010000450.1:0-3652 GCA_963578115.1 Myxococcales bacterium | reverse complement strand
AGGGAATAGGCCCCTTGGCCCGCAATGGCCACGAGCCCCAAGACCTTCAGATGCCCCAACGTAATCCGGCCACTCTGGAGGACGCGTTCGGGATGGTTGTGTAGATCTTCTTCGTAGTCTTTGTGCTCATCGAAGATTCGGAGCATCAAGAACACGGCCCAACAGGCAAAAAATCCGGCCACATCGCCCCAACCCATGACGAAGGAGTCGGCAGCGCTCATGAAGCGCCCGTACAACACCCCGGTGGTGAAGAGGACCGCTACAAAGATGCCTTGGGCGAGGGGAAAACGTTCTTGGGACCAACCCCACAGATTGGACAGAGTTTTCATCGGTGTGCCACCTATCGCCCCGACTCCATCCGGACCAAGTGTCGCAGGGTCCGCGTCACTCGCTCCATGAAGGGATAATGCCGAAAGGTGTGGGCCATGATGTAGAGCATGGAACGGTTCACCGCCAAGTCGTAGAGTGACAGATTAAATCCCCGTCGCCATTGCTCCGAATCGATCGCCTGACCAGTCGCTTTCTCCAAAGCCTTTCTGTGCACTTCCACATGGTGGCCCACGACTTCCTTCGACGCATCCGGAGACAGCACAAAACTGAGGAGCTCGGCCAAGTCGTGCTGGGGCAAATGAATGGTCGCAAGCTCCCAATCGTAGGCACACAATCGATAGCCATGACTGTCTTGTGGATCATCGGATCGCCGCAGACAAATATTGCGCGGATTGAAGTCGTTGTGGATCAGGGTTTTGGGCATCAGCTCGATCTCATGCCACCACTTGAAGATCCGGCGAACGAGCTGACGATGGAGCTCTAAGTCTCGATCGGTGACCCATTCAGGAAACTCTTCCGAGGCGTGTACCCCCAGGTGCTCCCACAAATCGGACATCTCAATCATAGACGCCGTGGTATGCACCTGACCGATCCAAGGTTCCTCCGCCAACGCCTCGGTCCGACCGTACCAGATGCTATGGACCTGCGCGATCCCCTCCAACGCCGCGTCAATGTGCGCCGTCTCCCAGCCACTCACATCATCGGCGCTGTCTTTCAGCAGCACATCGCTCAGCTGTTCCATAATCACGACGTAGGCTTCTCGGCCGTCGTCTTGGTAGGTGTCGTACACCGTCGGCATGTGACGAATGATGCGTGGATCCGTCTGATTGTAGAGGGCCAACTCCCGCACATGGCAACCCGCCGCGCCGGTCTTGTCCTTGAAACGATCGTGGGCTTCCCGCAACCCCGGCGCACACATCCCGGCCATGCTGTTGACCATGAGGATCACTTCTTTGTCGATGGGTTTCACCTTGGCGATCACGTCCACAGTCCCCGCCAACTGGCCGTTGCTTGGGCTGTGATAACGCACGTTCAAAGGCAAGAGCCCCACAAATTTGTCCACTTTGCGCGCGGTCAATTCAGTGATGATGCTGCTGCCCATCTCGAACGTTTCCTGGGGTTCCACAGCGTCAACGACCAGGGTCTCGTCCTCAAAATAGCGGCGCATTCCAGGCGTCAGGAACTCAGCGTTCAGATCCTTGGCCAAGAACCACTGAACCGGTTTGTTTCGACCCAAGCGTTCGTGGGCGCTGGCAAATTGCCCGGTGGCCACCGCGCTCAACGTCGACACATCCAGCGCCAAGCAGAAGCTCGCGATAATCTCCGCGAGACGCGACACCTTGCCGGGTCCCGCACAGCCCATCATCTCCAGCATCTGTCGCTGCCGCGGCAAGGCCGTCCCACCACCGACGGTGCCCACCACCAACGCGGGCAAGATCATGGAGGCATACAATCCCCCCTCGACGGCTTGGATATGCAGTTGGGCCACACTGGATTCATGCACACACGCGATGTCTTGACCGGTGGCCGTAAAGGACGCCGCGATGACATTGGCCGTGTTGATGTTGTAGCCGATCATGCCTGACTGACACGCACCGACCATCCCGAGCTGATTGCATTTGACCATCTGCTCTGGGGTAACCTTGAGGACGCGCATGAGATCTTCGGTCGAGATGAATGCCTCGGCCGAGGCCCGTGTCCCCCGACCGGAGATGAAGGACTGGAAATTCACCTTCTTGTCACCGCTCATGTTGCCTTCGATCAAGAAGTTCTCGAAGCGCACACTCCGATGTTTCTGCATGTACTCCATCAGCCACTGACACGCATGCCAGGTGCTGGTCGTCGTCATGTTCTGGCCCGCCGCATCGCCGGTCTCGTAGACAAAGCGGACATGCACCTGATTCCCGATCAGAAAGGGCACCACTTGGGTCAACTTGGCGTGACTGGACACCTGATTGACCTGCTCTTGCAAATCATCGACGTGCTCACGGATGGTGTCGGCAAAAAGCAGCGCCTCTTTCATGTTGGAGAGGACAAAGAGCGGGACTCGCAGCATCTGTTGGCGCAGCACCCGGGCAGTCGCGCCGCCCGAGCGCGAGATGGCGGTCGCGCCCCGCGTGGTGGACGCCACGAGCGCCCCTTCGCTGGTGGCCATGGGCAAATAGAATGCCCCATCGGCCTTCTCTCCATGAATAAGAAGCGGGCCCGCGATTCCAACCGGGACCTCGATAGAGCCAATCAAGTTCTCGATGTTGCCGGTCAGTCGGTCCGCTTCCAGAGAAAACGCGTCCATTTTGGACAGCTCGGCCCCTGTCTCTTTGCGGACATACGCCAGGCGCTCCAAGCGCGCCTCCTCCGTGTAGAGACCTCGACCGGGGATCTTACGCAGCGCCTCTTCGGGTACATCTTGTGGCGCGGAATCGCTTCCTGACTCACTCATCGGTCGCTCTCCTCATGACGGCATTCTCGCGGTATTCGAACGATTGGTAGGTACGACTCTAAACCCTTGAGCGTGCTTTTTCTAGGGGCCCCAATGCAGAACATAACAACCAGCCTCACACGCCAATCGAAAGGCCCCATTGAGATCGTCCGAACAAAACCGAAAAAGCGGTCCTCTCGGAAACCAAAATCCGTTGAATAGTCCACCCGAACTCTCGTCACCCATACCCATCGTATGACTACAGCCCCGGGAAATGCTCGACGAGCTTGATCTCGAGATCGGGGAAATGCTCCACGTAGCGGATGGTGAAGTCCTCGAAATGCTCGACTTCGCGCCACAAGCCGCACTCATCGGGAAAATGCTCCACCCACTTCACCTTGAGTTCGGGAAAATGTTGGATCACTTTCACGTCGATGTCTTGAAAGTGCTCCACCACTTTCACATCGCCCCAAAGCGGGATCCCGTTGAAATAGCACCCCACCAGACCGCCCGTCTCCCGAGACCGCTGCTGTGCATCCGGCGGCGGCTTGGGGAACAACCGGTCGGCGCAGAGTTCTTCAAAATCATCACAACACACGTTGGTCGCCACGCAGCCCGGAACACATTGACACGAACCGGGCGTGTCAAAGGGCAACCCACACACACCCGCGCAGCTCGTATTGGGCGGCCCCGCATCGGAAGCGGGACCCTCATCAGGAGCGAGAATCACATCCGGTTGAGGCGCGACGTTCGTATCGACGCCGGGCTCGACCCCATCCATCGTCGGCTCTGGGGGAGAGGGCACGTCTTCGCGGTGGATGAAGCTCTCGCACGACACCTGAAGCGGTAGCAGCAAGAGCAGCAGTTTTGTCGGACCAAGCCAACGCCTAGACAGGATCAGCA
>CAUZBV010000449.1:0-3666 GCA_963578115.1 Myxococcales bacterium | reverse complement strand
CGCAGGAGCCCCTTCAGCCGCGACTCAAAGGTCTCCTGGTACCGAGACACAAGGCGTTCCAAGGCCTCAACTCCCGCATGCGCATCCGCGTTGACCGCGGACGAGAGAACCATGCAATCCGCTGCATCGATGATGCCCACCGCTGCCAATGCAACGACGACATCCCCATCCTTCTTCGTTGCCCCAAGCCGGTAGGCCGGCCTGGGATCCGGCAAGGCCAACGCGGCCGTTTGAAAGGCTTCGCCGGAGGCCATCCCCGCCTGAACATTCAAGACCGCAATCCGACAGAATAGCGCTCGAAGACCATGCACATAAAGCGTCGCTGGCCAGGGCAGTCGCCAGGCCCACCGCCGACAGACGTCGCCCAGTACAGTGGTCCGCACCAGGAAGGGAACGCCATAAAACAGCACGGCAACGCTCACCAGAAAGCCCACCATCCATGGCATCACCTCGCTGATGTAGGCCTTGGACGACTCCAAAAAGAGCGTGGCCAGCGGACTCATCAAGATCACCATTCCAACGATCAGAAGTGGCATCATCATCGATTTCACCACTTTGCTCCGCACCATGTTCCTGCGTTCAATGAGCACCACAGCCACACGAAACCCCGTGGCCAGATCGCCCCGCTGGTCGTACAAGCGCAGGACAGGCATGGTTTCTGCCGGCAAGACTGGACCGCACGCTCTCCACAGCGGTGTGCCCGACGCGATCTCGTCACGAAGATGCGTCAGTACACGCCCGGTTGCGGGTTGTGCGCTCTGCGAGAGTCGATCGATCGCTTCGTTGAGTGGATTGCCGGCTCCCAAGAGATTGCCCAAACTCTGGCACAGATCCAGCGCACGTTTTCCCGAGAGACGTCGCAAGGAGGAAGCCGATGACGACTCCTTTGTGGGTGCTTCCGTGCGGCGGGGCGTAGCGCTTTTCAGCGACTTGCCGCACTGCTTGCATTCGGCCGACTCGGCCTGTTGAAATCCACACCGTGGGCAACGCACATCGTCCTCCCGCCTGGTAGACCTAGAGTGCCAGAGTCCACGCCACAATGCGAAAAGCCAACCGCCAGCCTATATTTCAGGCTTTGGGTTGCTCTCAATTCGTGATATGATTCGCTTTGCCTGCCTGCTATTCCTTGGAGAAAATAAGTCCGTGTTTAAATCAATCGTCTTGAGTAGCGTTGCCCTCTGTTCTTTGTGGTGTTTTGCCTCTTGCGAGAGTTCTGATAACGATCCGGCCCCTGCGGACAGCACAACGGAAATACAAACGTCTGCTGATGGTGATGTCTCCATAGACGTCCTTATCGCCAACGACGTATCTCCGATCGACACGACCAGCCCAGAATTGCCCGATGACACTGGTCCTGCGGACCCCGAAGACACGGGCAGTTCCGACACCACAACAACAACGCCCCCCACCGGGTGTGACAGCTGTGGCCCCGGCTTTGACTGCATCGATGACGTCTGCGTGTGCGGCCCCAGCCCACACTACAAAATCTCCGATGGCGCTTGCCTGCCGTCGTGCGGTGCCGCCAAAGGTGCCATGGGTTGGAGCGGCGTCCAATGTTGCAATGAAGGGTGCATCGAAACCAGTCAGGGATCCGTCTCCGCATGGGATTGTCCCTATTGCTGTGAAGGCAAGAACAGTTGCCTCGAGTGGGACACGCCCGTCACACCCATCGATGACTGGCCGAACTATCCCAGCAACCCCTACGTCATCACGTTGGAACAACCCGTACAACCCGGCGAAATCCGCGGAAGTCTCTTCGTGCACGAGTTGAACGGCGACGGTCTCATGGACTTCGTCGTCACCGGACCCAATGTGGTGGGCGCCTACGACCACATGGGCGGCCTACTCTGGAAAACCGACAACGCAATCAACCTCCCCGGCGCGGCCAACAGCGGGTCGGGCTATCCGGGCACTCATGCGCCCGGCGCGATAGCCGGTGACATGGATGGGGACGGCGATCAAGAGGTCGCCTACCTGACGACCTCAGGCAAACTTCGTATCCGGGACGGGGCGTCCGGTACGCTCGAGAAAACCTACAACTTCCCCGGAGCACAAGCGCTGACCATCGCCAACCTGCGCGGCAAAGGAGACCGTGACGCTGTGCTACAGTACAGCCAAACCGAGCTCCGTGCCGTCAACCTCGAGAATGGCAAGACACTGTGGCACAAGACCGACTGGCATGGCCTGGAACACAGCCAGGTTCGGACATCCGACATGGACGGAGATGGGCTCGACGAGGTCATTGGCCCTGTCTTCCTGAACGACAAAGGCGTCAAGATCAGCAACTGGAACCTAAAAAAGGACTACGGGACAAGCCTCGGCGGCCTCGACAGCATCGCCATCGGTGATGTGGTCCCCGGAGGGTGCCTGGAGATCGCGCTGGCCGAACAAGGGGGCAACAACGCAACCGTTCTCGCCAACCGTGCCCAGGTCTACTGGAGTAAGAAGCAAAAACCGAGCAATATTTTGCCCACCGGCCAGTGCAAAACCGAGAAGGATCCAGACAAAGTGACCGTGGGCGAGTTCGACACATCGCTCCCCGGACTGGAAACCTTTGCGCGCTCGGCCTGTTCTCACCACCCGTGGGTCCACGATGCCCAGGGCAACATCATCGCGTCGTGGAATCTCAAAGACACGGCCCCCGCCGGCTGGCTCACATACGATGGCAGCAAAGAGTATGGGATCGAAGAGATCCGCGCCATCGATTGGACCGGCGGTGACCAGCGCCATTTACTCTTGAAAGAACGTCACACGGAAGGAAAGGCGGCCATCGTGGACGCGATGACCGGCAACTTCCTCAAGGTCTTTAATGTCAGCACAGCACGGTCCTACGCCAGTGATATCGCCGGTGATTCGCGAGAAGAAGTCATCATCCTGAGCTCGAGTGCCAACAAAGGCCAAATCAAGATCTTCTGGAATGATGCGGCCAACAGCCAAGACAAACCGCGTCCCTGGGATGTCCAGTATTATCGGCGGAGCCAACAGAACTGGAACTACTATTCCCCCAGCGCCGGCAGCCCCTCGCTCACCGGTGGGATGAGCGCAGGCAAGACTTGTGAAGAACCAAAGCCCATTTGTGGGGACGGCAAATGCGCGCCCGGCGCCGAAGACTGCGGGAAGTGCCCGGGTGATTGTCCCTGCCCTTCCGGGAAATCGTGTCAGAACAACCAATGCAAAAGCGAAACCTCAACCCCGCCCAATCCCAGCGGAGCGCCGGCACTACCCGCGGACTTCGCCGGTGTCGTGTGGCTTCACAAAAATGTCTCCGGCTGGTCTAAAACGGCCACCCTGAGTTCGGTCACGTTTAAGGGAGACAATATCTGCCTCAACTACAACAAGAGCGGCGTGTGGCCGGGCGTCGTCATCAACGTAGAAAAGAACACCATCGTCAATGGGAACCCGTGGATTTTCGTGTACCAGGCGGGCACCTGGTATGCAGCCACCTGGGAATGGCTTCGGGTCAACCAAACCTGCAAAGCGAGCACGTCGGTGGCGGGTGACCACATCAAGAAAAATCCGCTCAAAAACTTCACGCCGGTACCCGGCCAGACCTATTACTTCATGGTGTCGGGCCTGGCCCGCAATTATGCGACCTTCAAGAACGTAGACGAGCGCTCCAACGTCGTTAAGGTGGTCTGGCCCGGTGGCCCCTAACCCCACAACCGA
>CAUZBV010000448.1:0-3684 GCA_963578115.1 Myxococcales bacterium | reverse complement strand
GCTCTCATCGTCCGCGTCTTCAAAGACCGTCTCAAAGAACCCAGCCGAGTGGCTGTAATCGAAGTCCACGCTGCGTGCTTTGATGTGGCCTTGAACGTTCCAATAGGGCTTGTTGTTCATGCCCCATACGCCCTTGGCTAGGCATACGTTGGCTTCGGTGACCCGGAACGCGGCTTCGTGTTCTTCCACCGCACCGTCCACCAATTCGGTGCACTGAGTGACAAATTGGACCGAGTCGGTGGGCCAGTGCACTTGAATGTCTTTGCATGGACCCAATGGGGGTTTTCCGTTGATGACCAATTCGCCCCACACAGTCTCGTCGCTGTGATTGCGGACAGTCAGCCCGTATTCCACCAACGCGGCTTGTCCATCGTCGGCTTGCCCCGCCGTCACGGTGAGGGTGGGTTCGGCCGATGGTTGACTCACAAAGACCGCACCTTCTACGCGCAATTCCACCGAAAGCATCGGGCGATCGTCCCAAATGCTCTCGGATTGGGTCATGGTTAAGGTGATGGTTCGTGGCGCCCGGAAACGAAGCGTCTCTTCGTCGTCTGCGCTGACATTCAGACTGCGCTTTACAACGCCGTCGGCTTTGCTGGACGGGTTCCAGTTCATCACGTCGTCTGGTTGGGGATCGTACACATCGTAACTGCAGCCTACGCTGGCCACGATCAAGGCCGCCATCGTCCACGTTTTCGCCGTCTTCATCGGTGTTCTGTCTCTCATCACTATGCTCCATAGGCGGGAAGCGACGAAGAACCAAAGCAAGGGCCGTGCCATGGCATTAACACACTGTAATTGCAGGGGAATATTTGGAATGGGGCTTCTTGGCCCCGTTTCTTCAGCGCGTACTGGGAACTCTTTGGGACGGCTTGTCGCGGTCGCTGCAACTATCCCCAGGATTCCGCATCCTCGGCCATGGCGAGGATCATGTCTCCTTTGTCCATCGTGTCGGAGACATGCGACATGGAGCGGGCCTTGGCCAATTGGCGGAGCTGCCTGCGTGAGAGACCAAGAAGGTCACTTTGGAAGAGCGATGATTTTTTCGACAACGTTTGCACCACATCCTCTTTGGGAGCCTCTTGTAATTCGTTGGCCGCCGTCGCTTGGGGCTCAGGCGGAGGTGCTTTGACCCTCTTTTTCTTGGGCGCCTTCTTCTTGGCTTTCTTCTTGGCGGTCGTTTGTGGTTTCTCGGGCGCAGGCGTATTGGCGTCGACCCATTGTTGGGCCGCCGTGGCCAAGTCGACGTTGTCCTTTGCGGCGATGGCTTCGATGGCTCTCACCTGTGGAAGCAGCTCAGCCGCATGCATTCCGGTGTTTTGGGCGTGTGTCTCCAAAACGGTGCGCATGCCCAGGTACGCATCGACGCCTTCCAGATTGTATTCACAGAAGCGGCAGTACTTCGCTTTGGCTTTGATGGTCTCCGCGCAGCGTGGACAATCTCGCTCCTTCCAGAGCGCATCCAGCTTGGCGATTTCATCGGGGGACTTCTTGGGCGCTTGGGTCGTCGACGAAGCGCTCTTGGCAGTGTCTGGCCTTGTTTTGTTGATGATCGCCTTTTCTTTCTGAGCGAACCCGCCAAAGCCTCCTGATGAGGCAGACTTTTGGGCCTGTTTGTGTCGTTTTTTACTCTTTTTCGGTGGACTTGAGACCTGCCTCGGCACCGACCGAGCAGTCTTCTGCCTGGGTTGCGGGGCGGGCGTGGGATCGTATCCCGCCACATCCTGGGTCCACTCCACGCCCGCGAAATTGGCCCCCATTGTGCCCAAGGTGACCAAGATGGTGACCACCCACGTAGCGTCCGAGCCGGCACCAAAGGTGTCCATGATGTGGTAGGTGACGTATCCCCAACCAATCCCCAATCCGATCGCCAAGATCGCACCGATAAAAGCCGACGTGCTGACGCCGAAAATGAGGCCGAGCAATGTGCCCCCAAACACCCACCAGGATTCGTAGTAGATGCCCAAGGCCACCGCGATGCAAAACACCTGCAACATGAAGAAGCCCGACATGCTCTCGTTGTAGCTGGCTTGGGTGACCCCGCGTCTAATCTGTGACATGGCGAAGGCCTCTCTCGGTTCGGCAATGGTATCCGGTCGACAATATAGACGAATACCCACTCTAGCAGTTTTTTTGGATACTGTGCATCCCGCCTATCTTCGGAGGATTGAGTCGCGTCTATTGGGTGGAGGGCATGCTCGTCATACTCGGATCTATCCTGCAGAGGTGGTTCGGCCGACGACTTGAAGTTCCGCTAGGTTTACGCGATGCTCCCTCGGCTGGGGAACATTCAAGGGAGGAACGATGAGAGCTTTGACGAATAGGACGATGGTTTGTGCGCTGCTGGTGTGCGGTGGTCTATTGCAGCCGACCAGTGCGTGGGCGCAGGAGACCATGGAGACGGAGACGGAGAAGCAACCGGTCCGAGTCGTGATCGTGGAAGAAGCCATGCCGGAATTTAAGAACCGGATCTCCTTTAATCCCTTAGGGATGTTGTTTGGAATTGGTTCCTTTACCTGGGAACACAACCTCTCCGACTCGGTGGCGTTGGCGATTTCGCCTTCAGGCTTCTACTTTGGTTTCGATGAAAACAAAGTGTATGGGGCCACACTGGGTCTGGGTCTGGCGTTCTTCCTGAATGACACCGCCCCGACTGGACTTCGGGCCAGCATCCAAGTGAGTCCTGGATTCATGGATGCAACCAATGCCGACGAGGGTGTATTTTCCATCGGTGCCACGGCACTCTTTGGCTATACCTGGGTCTGGCGCAACGGGTTCACCATGGGCCTGAGTGGGGGCGTTCAGTATCTATATTTTGACCTGCCAAACACCGAGTCCGCATTGGATGGCATCCTCCCGGCCATCGACTGGAATTTGGGCTTCGTGTTCTAGTCATTCGGCAACGCTCGACAATCCGTAGGTCGGCTTCGCAATGTCAACACAGGGATCGGATTTGGCCTTTCCCCGTCTGATTGCGCACGGCTCCATCGGGCATGCTACTCTCCTCTCATGAGACGAATGTGGAGCTTTTTGGCGGTGATTATGGTCCTCAGTGTGATCGTCTGCTGTCGATCGCAGGAGCCGTCGGAGCCGTTGTCGACCACCTGTGCCCAAATCGGGCAGCGGTGTCTCCATTCCCCTGGAAAGATGGGGATCTGCGGGGCGAGCCAAGACAATGCGTGTGCATCCCCGCCTTGTTTGGAATGTGTGTCCCAACACTGAAGCCACTTGCTCAATGGAATGAGGCGAGTCATTGTCGGGACGGAAGGGGGATGGAATGAAAACCACAAGTTGTTGGGCGATTTCGATGGTTGTTCTTGGCATGTTTGGGGCCGCACAGGCGCAAACACCGGACCCATGGGCCAATCCCATCGGAGCCGATCACCCTGGATTTTCGGACGCGAGCAGCACGGTTGGGCCGGGCACGGTGCAAGCGGAGCTCGGGGCGGAGTTCGCTTTTCCCGACGACACGACGGGCGCGCTGGGCCTTCTCGCGCGCTTCGGCATCGTGGACGGTCTGGAAGCCCGCGTTGAAATCCCCAGCTTGATTCTGCCCATGCCCGACGGCCAAGACACGGTCCTGGATTCGGTGGAGTTGGGCGTCAAATGGCAATTCATGAGCGGTGACTCGATCAGTTTGGCCGTGTTGCCGGCTTTGATGATTCCAGCGGGATTTGAAGGGGC
>CAUZBV010000447.1:0-3686 GCA_963578115.1 Myxococcales bacterium | reverse complement strand
TGGAAGATGCTCAGCAAATCCAGCACTTCGATGTCGCGTTCCGCCAGCTTGCTCCGAATTGTTTCGTGGATTTCAGCGAAGGGGTAGGCCTCCAAATCCACAAAGAGCGGCCACAGCATCACGATGAAATGGTCGGTCTTCGATTTCATGTGAACGATCAGCTCCAGGGCGTTCTCCAGCCGAGAGCCCTCCGCAAAACAATGGCGATACCAAGCGTCGGTGTGAACCGCGATCTCCGTCTGCAAGCGCGACTCATAAAACCAGGAGACGATCCGAGAGTTGAGGAGAAATCGGAAGGCTCCAAAATCTCGCTCCATTCGCGCGTTGAGATAGTCTTCGAACCCTTTCGAGTTGAAAAAGATGTGATCGTTCAGACGATCGAGGTCGCCACCCAGCGAAACATCACTCGTCACCTTGAAGCCACAGGGAGAAAACCCGTGTTTGAGCCCCAGATTGATCGCCTCCTGATCGTCACCGGGCCCCAGATCATTGAGGACCATGCCATAGATGACGATGTGTGGATTTAGACGTTCTTTTTCTCGATTCAAATCTCGTAATACGCCTGCGATCGCTCGACCGGAGACAGCGCAATTCCGACGCTGCATACCCGGAAACGCCAGTCGGCTGGACACCGTATCCGATGTACGAACGCCCAACCCACGGGTGAAGGAGTCGCCCAGAAAGAGCACCTGCTTGCGGCTGGAGTCCACCGATGCCTCGCATTGATGGAGGCTCGGATCGGTCCGAATTGAAAAGTAAGCGCCCATGTCGTCGAAGTAGCCCCGCGGATTATTAGGATACTGGCCCAACTCCAGGCCGGAGAGATAGGGGGAAGGACCCGCCAACAATCGAAATCCGTTCTCGACGACGACCAGCGTGACTAGGCAAGCGATCAGGCCCAGCGTCGGTGGCCCCCACCGGCTATGCCAAAACGGACGCATGGAACTATTTTTCCTCCATCCTCCCCTGATATCACCGTGATTTACAAAATACCATGCGTTCTTTGCGCCACTTTCTATGAACGCTTTGGGGGGGTCGTATTCAGAATTCCGGAGCGTGAACACGACTGAATAGGAGTATGTCCCCTTTAACCGGTTCGGCTACCCCCAATTTTAAGGTATCATGGAATCCTCGTGAAAAGTTTTGTCCGAAAAGGCGTCCGCACAACGCTTGTTATCGCCCTGCTCTGCTGGGGCGGTTTTGAATACGCCAGTTACCTCATTATGCAAGAAGCCATCGAGCGCATCCGGTCCGCCGGATTTGCCGACGACGTTCGGGTTGAGGTAGGGGGCGCTTGGACCATCGATGTGTCTGGGTTGACCCTGAAAGAGCCCCTAACCGCCGGAAGTTACACGATAAGCGTCCGCACGGATTCGGTGCGAATTCTCATTGATCCGTGGGCGCTGGCTCGTCCGGGTCTCCCCCTGGCGGGTTCCATCGAAGTGGGGGGAGTGCACATCAAACTTGGGCTCGCCCCACCTGGAAAACACCACGCTGGGGCTGTGGCAAGAACGCCCAACGCGAGGGACATCCAACGGGAGATCGCGAACCGCATGACGCGCTACTGTCCCGCAAAATGCCGCTTCGATTTGCACGATGTCACGATCCAAGCGGATCTCCCCGGACTGTCAATGGATGCATACGACCAACTGCATGGCGAGCTGAATGTTCATGGAGACGGTTCTCTGAGCATGGCGCTTCAGGGGACGGAGCAGTTGGGGATTGCGCTCCATGTCGACTTTGCGGACGATGCGCTCAACCACACGCTGAACATCCATCATCCAAAACCAATCGCGTTGGCCCTTCAAGAAGCCGATCTCGGCGCAACCATCCCCGATGTCAGCACGTTGCCCCTTCAACGCCTCGAGGCACGTCTTGAACGGCTCACGGTGCAGGCCGGACACGTGCACCTTCTGGACCTGAATGTGCGGATGATTCGGGATCCACAGCATTGGGCTTCACTGCGCCTCGACTCCGTGCGAACCGATTTGGTGGAGCTGATTGCAAAGGGCTTGAGGCACACGGTCGTAGACGTTGCTGGGCTGGAAGCCACCCTCTATCGCGAGCGCGAACGCATGGCGTCTCTGAACATCGGTCACATCATTCTTGGCGCCAATGATGTTCTCTTTGGATGTGCCGATCGTCTCGTATGTCCCCAAGAGGTAGAAGACCTTGCCTTCTGGCTCCGGTCTCCCTCAAACGCGGGGCGCACCGTATCGGGGAGTGCCAAGAGATTGGCGAGCTGCGGTCCCCAGTGCAATCGTGCCGAGGACTTGACCTTCGAGAGCCACGGCGATCAGGGATCAGCGATCATCGAGTTGGAAGCGTTGGAAGCCGAATGGAGCGCACGGACAAGAGTGCCTGGGCGGATCGAGGCTACGGGTGGGCATGTCCTCCTGAGCTCTCCATCGTTCGCACCACTCCTGCGGAAAATGGGCGTGCTCGAGGACGAAACGAACCCATCGCCAAAACCCGCCAGCGTGGCGTTGGCGCCCAAGGCGATCGCTTCAAAGACGATCTCAAAACATCGAACAAAACGACGCAAATGGAGAAGAAAGAAACGCAAGAAATACCCCGATCTGGCAAAAGTTTTTCGGCAAATTGCCGCTGACGGTGACCAACGCTTTGTGGGATTGTTGACCCAGGCATTTGCCCTCGTGGACCGGTGGCACAGAGTCACCCGCGCTGACACCCCCAAAGTGGTTCTCAACAACATCAAGATTAAGGTTCAACAATCCCCTTCCCTGGATCCGGTCGTGGACGCACAGATTGCTCATTTGGGAGTGGCTTCGGTGGCCGATGGTCCACTGAATGTATGGGGCGACGTTCAATGCACCCTTCCAAAGCGGTATCAACGTCCACCCGAGACGTTGTTGCGGCCAAAGCGCGAGGCGGACCCGGACCTGAAAGTGTCCGATCCCACACTTCAAATCTCATTGAATGCACATGTGGAGAGGAACAACCGAGTCGCTCTGACACTACGGACCCGAACGCCTCGTCTGCACTTGTCGCATGGAAAGATCGCGTCCGACTGGATTGACTTTGCCCCGGCCTCCATATCGGCAGCGGTGGTCCGACAAGGGGTCGGCACACAGAGCGTTCAGTGGTCCCTGGAGCACTTGAGCGTAGAGGCCGATGCGGGCGGCGTCGCCGAGATGACAGCAAAGCTCAAATTGGACAACTCCGAACAAGGAGGCTTCCTCCAAACCACCATGGCGATACCCAAGCAAGATTGTGGGCGCCTGCACCGCAGCATCCCCACTGCCATGCTGGTTGGTCTGCAAGACGCTGAATTCAAAGGACAAGCCAAGATTGCCCTGACAATGACAACGCCCCTGAATTCGATCAATACGTTGGGGATCGACTTCGACGCGGATTTTAGCGACTGCCGAGCCGAGACCCTCGGGCCGCGCTATGATGTGGCCGCGTTGAATCGCGACGACACCGTCTTTGAAGTGCACGATCCAAAGTTGAGCAAGCCTGTCCAAGTCGGTCCAGGCTCCCGGAGCTGGACGAGGCACATTCCACGCCACATCATTGGTTCTGCGCTGGCGACCGAAGACGGGGCGTTCTTTTCCCATCAGGGGTTCTCCACCACACGACTCGTGCGTGGTTTCCGCTTGAATCTACGAACCCGCCGCTACCTGTATGGCGGAAGTTCGATCACCCAGCAATTGGTCAAGAAC
>CAUZBV010000446.1:0-3693 GCA_963578115.1 Myxococcales bacterium | reverse complement strand
CCTTGCCTGTGCACGAAGGCTTCTCCTGGGCGTTGGATACGGCGGACTTTGTTCGGGCCATTGTCGATGGAGACCCTCCGGAGGTGGGGGTGGGCGATGCGTTGCGGTCCATGTCAGTCATCATGGCCATGTATGAGAGTGCGGCCCGCGGTGAGCCGGTGGCCATTTCATGACGGAGAGTGTGCGCACAAACCGCTTACAGTGGTTTCGAGAACATACCGACGTGGTGCTTTTTGTGCTTCTGCTGGCACTGTGGATCTACGAGTGGTGGGTGTTGCTTCAAGGGGAGCTGCGCTTCACCGCCGACAGTGAGCGGGATCTTCTGATCGTATACGGTCTCAGCCATCACGGGATCCTGCCGGACGACGGGATCCGGATGGCGGCGTTGGGCCTCGACTTGGGCCCCTTGTACTTTCTCTTGCTCGCTCCCTTGAACGCTGTGTGGACCTCGCCCCAGACGGTTCATGTGTTGAATATCACGCTGGGTGTGGCGGGACTCTGTGTGTTTTACGCGTGGTTTCGGGCGGGAGTGGGTCGGGCCGCGGCCTTGATCGGTTGTGTTCTCTACACGCAATCGGCGGCTCATGTGGCCTTAACCGACACCGTATGGCATGTGGGGGCGACGCCCGGCGTGGCGCTGGCTATGCTGGCTGCCATGGGTTGGTGGGTGCAGACCGGGCGTCGCGCTGCGCTGATCCTTGGCGGCGTCTTGTTGGCGTGTCTGGTGCAACTCCACGCGTTGGGATCGGTCTATGTACTTGCCGCTATCGCGTTGTTGATCGTGTGTCGGCACCATTTGACACGTCGGACCGTGATCACCCTGGTGGTGAGTGTAGTGATTACGTTGCTTCCGTTGTTCATCTACGCCATCTCATCGCTCTTCGATCCCGCCGAAGGCAGCGCCCGTCACAGTGGCGGATTTTCCTGGGATCCCGGGAAGCTCTGGGAAGGGGTGTCGGCGTTGGTACAGCCGCGGTACCTGCTCTCCGCCACATGGGGCGGTCGATTCGTGCTCGTGTTGGTCGCCGTCTCGGCTCTTGGCACCATCCAGCGATATCGGCAGGCCCAAGACGCCCAGGAACGACCGTGGTTTCGCCTCTTCTTGTGGGGTCAATTGGCGATCGGAAGCGTGGTGGTTTCGCTCATTCTATCCTACGAAAATGTGGGTCGGTATCTGCTTCCGGTGCTGTTTCCAGTGTTTGCGCTGGCGGCGTTGGGGATCGCCGACATTGACGCGTGGCTTGTTCGACGAAAACGAACGCCCCGTGGGCGCACCCTCACTTGGGTCGTCGTGGTTTTGGGGTTGGCTCTTGTGCAGGCGCCGGTTGTGAACGTGTGGGCGACCTTGTCGGACTCGGGTCAAACGCTCCAAAGTGATGGTCGCAGCGAACCTCTCTCGCTCGAAGAGCAAGAGGCAGTGGTTTCGTTCTTGGTCGAGGAGCGTGGATTGATCTGGGACCGCATGCGTGGACGTGTCCATGGTGTCTTTTTCGGACCGCTCTCGGGCATCCGATACCTGGAGCGCGCCCACCGAGACGCGGCGGCCACGAGCCTTCCCTTCGATCCCACACACCATTGGCTCGTACTTCCCGACGGGTTGTCCCCACCCACACTGACCGCCGGGGCGATGGAGCATGTGACGCTATCGGGTCGGACGCGAGATATCCATCTATGGCGGTACAGCGCACGCTTCGATCCAACGCGTGTTCGCAACGGTGCGGGCGACCCTTGTGAATGGCCCTTTCCCTATTTGTGGAGTGAGGCGCCGTCATCGTTGCTCCAGCAGGTGGGTTTTCCGCGCGGGCACGGTCCCGACATCCACCGGTGTTTGGCGGGCACGGTTCCGGGGACACTGCTTGTGGAGATCCCGGCCGAGACGAACGAGCTGACGCTCCAACTCAGCGACGATGCCCTCTTCCGACGGGATGACGAGGCCGAAGAGAACCCGGTGTTGACGGTCCAATTGGCAGCGGAAGGGTTTCCGCCGATTCCATTGCAGCCCATTCGCCGGTCCGGCACGGAAAAACGTTGGTACCAAATCACAATGCCGCCGCGCGAGGGCGTGGGAACCCTTCACCTCACTCTTCGACCGCGAGGACATTTGGGTTTTTTGGATTTGTACTGAGTTGGGGAAACGTTACGACGTAACAGCCGTGAAGGCTTGTCGGATGTCTTCACGGCTGGCGTACACTTCTTCGATGGCGGTGGAGTCCATCAACACACGTTCCACATCGCGGACGAGTCCTTTCGGCGATCTGGCTTCACAGATGGCGTTGACCAATACGTCCACCAATGCGTCTTCAAACTCGGGGATGAGCTCGATCAGATCCTGTTTTTGGAGGTGACCGACAAACGCGCGGGCGATAGTGGGGGCGGCCTTTTCGAGTTCACTCTCGGGAGGCAAAAAGGGTTCGACCATTTGCATGGCGTCCGGTCCCAACGTAGCGGCCATCTCTTTGACGTATGCGAGCAGCGCGTCATTGGCGTCGGACAAGATGGTCTCGACGGCCCAACGCAAGTCGTCATCGGCGCCGGGAATGGGTGCTTGGAAGGTCAAAGGCAAGAGTACATCAACCAGCGCCTCGTGGTCGGCGCACTTAATTAAGAACGCCAACGTAGCCAGCCGCGAGCTGCTCGACAGAAGGATATGAAGATCATCGACTACGAGGGCGATGGCATCGTAGTCTTCGAGCGCACTGAATATGGGGATGATGTCATCCGACAAGTCAGGGCGGTCTTTGTAAATGTCATGCAACACAGGGAGACAGGACTTGTGGCCTCGTATCTCCAAGGCCATGGATGCTCGGGCGGCCAAAGGGCCGGCCGGCGCCACGCGAAGATAGTTTGTGAGGATTGTGGTGCTCTTTCGACCCTTGGACTCCGCAAGCGCATCCAGGCAACCCATCACCACTGTGGGGTCGTCAGAACTCAGCAACGCGGTCAATTCCGCCAGGGATTGTGGTGTTGCTTGCATGCTGTTCTACCTACCGTGAAATGAAGCGACCTTGTTGCGACCTTGATGCGACCTTGATGCGATCTTCGGTTGTTGTTCGTGTCTCGTCAAGTGGCACTTCATCGACGCGCTTGTTGACCCGGTGGTTTGTGCCCGGATAATGAGCCGTGATCATGGTGAATACTCGGGTCTGGATGATGGTTTGTTTCCCGGTTATCGGGATGTGGGCGCTCTCGTGTGGAGTGGCCAAGGACGCCGGTGCGCCTTCGATGCCCCAAGATACGGACGTCACCATGTGGGTCGATGCGGAACCTGTGGAAGATACGCTGGCCCCAGGGCCACTGTGTGTTAGTGATGGAGATTGTGTCGGAGTGTTCTTTGATTTGGGAACCTGCGAAGTGGTTCGGTGTGACCCCATCGATGGTCAGCAGGGAGTCTGCGCACGCGATCCCTTGCCGAAAGGACAACCGTGCGAGGACCACAATCCATGTACATTTTGGTCCACATGCGATGGTGAGGGGGGATGCCAGGGAGACGAAGGGCCCCTTTGCGAAGAGCGACCGTGCATGATTTCGTTGGGTTGTGCCGAATCGACAGGGGAATGTGCCTACGAGCCTGCAGAGGATGGGGTTTCATGTAGCGATGCCAATCCATGCACCCTCTCCGACGCTTGTGTGAGCGCTTCCTGTGTGGGAACCTACGACACGGTGAGCACCGCGTGTGAATGCACGCGAGACAAG
>CAUZBV010000445.1:0-3697 GCA_963578115.1 Myxococcales bacterium | reverse complement strand
CGCTGGGAGGAATGCAGCCGATACCACAGCCAATTTCAGGGCGCCCCTTCGTCGGTATACGACAACAGCAGCAACGACGACCGAAGCGACGACGTGGGCAATCGGAGTCGATACTCGGCGTGGCAACATGAGATGGGGGAGGATGCCGTCTTCTTCTCCTGGCACTCCAATGCGCCCTCCCCCGGTCGCGGAACATCCACGTGGGTGTACGGCCCCAATAACCCCAACGGCCAGTACATCTTCACTGGAGTGGAAGGCAGTGATGCGCTCGCTCAGGCCGTTCACCAAGAAGTCATCCACGACATTCAGACCTACTGGGATCCAAATTGGAAGGACCGGGGCATCATGAGCGCCTGGTTTGGCGAATTGAACCCCAAGAGCAATCCAGAGATGCCCGCCGCGCTCATCGAAGTGGCCTTTCACGACACGGAAGAAGACGCCAAGTACCTGGCGGAGCCCCGCTTTCGGCGCGCGCTCTCGCGGGCCATCACCCACGGCATCGTCCGTTATTTTGCGGAACGGGACGGTCTGGAGCCCCTCTTTGCCCCCGAGCCTCCGCAGCACCTGATGGTCTTCGGAAATGCCGACGGCACAGTGACCGCCCAGTGGGATCCGGCCGAATGGGGCCACGAAACCACCGGATACCGCGTGTGGACCAGTGCGGACGGGTTCGGCTTCTCACTGAGGGCTGCGGTCACCGAAACAGACATCACGCTCACGGACGTGGCCGTGGGCCAACCCTTGGCGATTCGCGTCACAGCCACCAACGCCGGTGGAGAGTCCTTTCCCACGGCGAGCCTCTCGGTCATGCCCTCGTGCAATGCGCGGTCCCAGCGAGCGCTCATTGTCCAGGGATTCACGCGGCTGGATCGCTTCGGCTTGCCGGTCGAAGACCTCTCACTCTTCGGTTTGGGAAATGTCCTTCGATTGGATCAAGACCGGGTCAACACGTTCGATTACGCCCTGCTTCATGGCGAAGCGATGGCCAGCGCCGGCATCGCGTACGATGCCGCCGAGGCGACAGCCGTCGAGACGGACCGGGTGGACCTGATGGGGTACGCCTTGGTGGACTGGATTCTCGGCGAGGAATCCACCGTGGACGAAACGTTCAACGCCACCGAGCAGGCCGCCATCGCCCAGTATCTCGAAGAGGGGGGGCGTTTGCTGGCGACCGGTGCCGAGATCGGCTGGGATCTAGACAACAAGGGCACGGATGACGACCGAGCATTCGCCAACCATTACCTCAAGATTGCCCTGGCCAACGACGACGCCGAGACCGTTCAGCTCGCCTCCGGCATCACATTCACGCACGCGTATGATGTGGATTTCCCCGATTCGTTCATCCCGCAACCGGGCGCGCAGCCCTTGTGGATGTACGACACGCAGCAGATAGCCGCTGTGGTATGGCTCGACACCTTTGGGGTGGTGACCGCGGGCTTTCCCTTGGAAGCCGTTTCCGGCGCGGATGCACGCGCGACGCTGATGAGTGAGGCGTTGGCGGCGTTGAACATCACGCCCATGGTCGACCTGTGTGCAATCTCCGGTGGCGACGCCAGGGGCGACACAGGTCCTGGTCTTGTTGAGGGTTCCTACGGCACGGTGGAGCAACGTGGGGGTCACGTTGGCTCGTCCAATGGATCGTGTGCCCAGACGCCCAGGAGCACGCCCAGTACGGCCGGCGTCTTCATCCTCGCGCTCGTCGCCCTACTGTTCGGTCGGGGCAAGCAGGCTAGTCGCCGCAGCTCTGCTGGAGTTTGAAGTCGTCGAGGAAGGGGCCTTTGCCCTCGTCACATCCGCCAAACCAATTGGGGTTGCCCACGTCGAAGTCCACGCGAACGCGGCCCTCAAAAGGGGCCAGTGACGTCACGTCCACCGACACATCGACCCAGGTCTTGTACTGATCACTGTCGAGCTCGACCTTGGTCCACACTGGAATCACGGCACCGTCCGTCCGTTCCAGCTGAACCTCCAATTCGTCCACGTTGTTGTTCTGACGGACGTCGGCGTACACCGAGAAGGTCAACGTGGTCTTTCCGGTCGCATCAAAAGTAATCGAACCGGTGGGGTACACTTCGTTGGGTGCTGGACCCGGCAAATTCGCCACGCCTCCGACTCCCCAGTTGCCTCCACCAAAACCGCCGCCTCCACAATAGCTCTCGCCATTATCGTCCCCAAAATACAGCGCGAAGGGATCACTCTTGGCCTCTGCATCGGACTCACGCCAGTGGAAGTCTCCTCCCATCCCGGCACCCCACCCTTCGATCGCCTCGTTGAAAACAAACGTCAGCAACGTTTGTGACTTGTTGGGCTCACTGATGACGCACTGGTTTTCCAGGCAACTGGCAGAGGTCGCACAGTACCCGTCCACCGTTTCGCAATCCGCGGCGGTGATGCAACACCCCGGGGCTCCCGTGAACTCGTAGCCGCACGTGTTGCTGGTGGTGTCGCACTTGCCAACCACACAGTTGTTTCCAGAATCGCAGTCCGAAGTCTCCTTGCAGCAACCCAAAGTGACTTGATGCTGACAGGCGCCCACGATACAGGCATCGGTCGTGCAAACATCATTGTCGTCGCAGTCGCTCGCAGCCTCACAACACTCGCCTGTCGGCTCGTACTCACAGGCTCCGTCGTTGCATTGCCCTTTGTTTTTGAAGCAACTGTTGGGCGGGTCGGTGCAGCCGTCGTTCGACGAACAGCCTTTGCTGCAATCGGCCACCACAATAGCGACCTCGTCCACATGAGGCCCCGTGCCCGCGTTGAAGCAGCCCCCATCGGTTTCCGTGTCGACCGCATCAAAATTGAAGCGCAACTGGACCGTCTTGCCCGCGTAGTCCGTCAGGCTCACCTGAATGGGGATCCACTGTTTGTATTGCGTTGCCGCTACGCTTGTTTTGTCCCATATCGTATCGGCGCCCCCATCAAAGAGCACATCCAAACTGAGCTGGTCGACATTGGAGTTGTTGCGCATGTCCAACCACAAATAGAAGGTGGCCCACGCGGATGTGCCCGCTGGGATGCTAATGGCACCGTCGGGAAATGGGTTGGATTCAATGGGGATGGTGGCCGTACCGGATGTCGGACCGGCCCAGTCTTGCCAGGAACAGTAGTGATCACCATCCCAGCTCCCAAAGTACATGGAGCCGGCCCCCTTGAAGGCGTTGCTCGTCGTCTCTCGCCAGCGATAAGGGCCACCACCTGGTTGGGCCTGCCATCCGTCCACCACGTTGGGAACAAAGCCCAAGTGCATTACTTCCTCGCCGTCAGCCGGCGTGCAGCAGTCCGCAACGGCGTTGGTTTGGCACTGCCCATTGGCATCGCACGTGTTGGTCGTGCACCCGTTGCCGTCATCGCACTGCCCATCGGACGTACAGCATCCGGCTTTGTCGGTGTACAGACACTCACCAAAGAGGCACGTGTCTTGGGTACAGGCGTTGTTGTCATTACAGTCCTGGTCCACTGTGCAGCAATTCTCCGATCCTTGGCTGATGCACTGCCCAAAGAGACATGTGTTTGTCGTACATGGATTGGAATCATCACAGTCCGCGCCCTCATTGCAACAGTCGGCTTTTGTTTCATGGCTGCATTGGTTGTTGGTGCACGCGTCGTTGGTGCACACGTCCCCATCGTCACAATCGGGATCGGCAGAACAACAATCCGGCACCGCTTGGTAGAGACACTCTCCGAACAGACAAGAGCC
>CAUZBV010000444.1:0-3700 GCA_963578115.1 Myxococcales bacterium | reverse complement strand
CCATGCCCTGCTCATGGCCCATTTCAGTCACGCGTATCCCGACGGATGTTCCATCTACTTCACCTTTGCCGGATACCGGCGCGACGCCGCTGCCCTGGAACGACTCTACGACCACGTATGGAGCGAAGGTCTGTCCGCCACAGTGCGCGCGGGAGCGTCCATCAGTCATCACCACGGCATCGGGTTGGCGAAACGCGATCTCATGGGCCGTGAACACGGAGCAGGCATCCAGCTTTTGTATGCGCTCAAAGACGGACTGGATCCCCACGATCGGATGAATCCCGGCAAACTTTTGCCCGATCGCGCGGTGAGGAAGTAGCCCATGAGCCAGGATTACACACTGAATCAGCCCAAAGCCACCACGATCCAGGAAGCCCTGGACGAAGCGTTGGGGCCAGAGCGCGCCTCCATCGGACAGGTGTTTGAAGCAGAGTCGGTGGATGACGTCCATTGGTTGGTTCACACGGCACACTTGTACGATACGCGCGTGCGCGTGGGAGCCACACCCTCCCCCGGTGTGTTAACCCTGTCCTTGACCCAACTGACCGCCATCCGCGAGCTGGATCCAGTCAGTGGGCTCGTCACTGTAGAGAGTGGATGTACCGTCGCGGCCCTCAATAGCACCCTGAACAACGACGGACTACGCCTCCCGCCGGGCTATTTTGCCGATCCCAAGGGCACGCTCTCTCAGGCGCTGTCCTCGGGCGAAGGGGGGCCCTTGATCGTGAGCATGGGAGGCGTACTGCCAGACGGCATGCAATTCCATACCCCCATAGCACCCCGACGTGCGACAGGCTCGAACCCGGATGTCATGCTCGCGACCACCCAGCATCGTTTGGCGATCGTGGTGTGGGTGACACTGCGCGTGGACTTTTCGCCCGCATCGCCCGCTCCGGTGGCATTCAAAGGCCCGGGCAAGGACATCGTTGCCACTGCCCGAGAGCTTCTGATCGCCGGGATCCACGTCCTGTCGGTCCATCTTCTCAAGGGCAGCCGCGGACTGGTGACAGTGACCTGGGAGGCCCAAAGCGACAATGACTTGCAGCGCATTTTGACGGCATTCCGTCGTCCCGGCTTCACCACCACCGATGCCAAAGAACCCACACCGCCTCTCGGGCGACCCCAGCGTGCCCTGTGGACCGAAATCCTTCGCGCCACGGACGGCACGGCAAGACGCGGATTGTGGGTCGGTCCGCTCGACATGCACGGCGGCTGGATACGGACAAAAACTCTCGCGCCGCTGGGCGACGATCCGCATTTAGAAAAGGTCCGGACGGCCTTGGATCCGCAGCAAACGCTGCAGGGTGAGTGCTCGTGAGCGCGGTCGACCTCCAAGAGGCCACGCGCTTGTGCGTGCATTGTCCTACCTTGTGTCTAGACTCTTGCCCCGTCTCCACGGTGGAAGCCAACGACGCCGTCTCTCCATGGGCCAAGATGACCTTGGCGCGGTGGCTCGACACGGGGCAGGTCGCCCGGTCACCGGAGACCACCGCCGTCCTCTACAAGTGTACTCAATGTGGTGCCTGCCGCGACGCGTGCAAACACGGCGTGAATGTGGCGGATGCCTTGCAACGAGCACGTCAGGACGCCGTCAAGACGGCCACATCGCCACTCCATTCCCAAGCACCCCACACGGCCGAAACAGGCGATGACACCATCTTGCCACCGGGCGTGAGTGGTGTTCGCTTGTACGCTGCGGGACAACTCGACGCGTTTCTGCGCGTGGCGCGCGACGCCGCTGAACGGTGGCGAACCCGAGCAGAGTTGGTGTTCGCCTCCGCGGAGGATGCCCGCTGCGTGGCAGACATCTATCCTTTGCATGACCTCGCCATTTCACTCCCCATTCGACTCGCATCGGCCACGGGGAGTGAGCATCCTGAGAATTGGACCGGTCCCGTTGCGTATCATGAGAGCTGCCAGATTCGAACGTGCAGTCTGGGCCATGGAGAGGTTATCCTCAAACGCGCAAGAACCGACAGCAACGAGTCGCTCGTGACGTGGCGTGGCGTGGGAACAGACGCCATCTGTTGCGGCGCCGCCGCTCCCTATGGAGACACGTCCCCGGAAGGCGCCCGCCAGGCAGCGCGCCGGGTGTTGGAACGTGCGATCGCAGGAGGCGCCAAGACCCTGGTCACTGGGTGCGCCGGCTGTGCTCAACACATGAAGAACGCCATTGACGAGCTCCCCATCGAGGTGGTTGCGCTGGGCAATCCATCGCAGACACCCAAGGAGTAGACGGAAGGCATGGCGATGACCCCCATTGTGATCCTGAACCCCCAGTCGGCCAATGGCTCCACAGGCAAACGTCTCGAAGCATGTGCTGATGCGCTTCGCCAGGTAGTCGGTGACTTCGACGTTCGCGTGACCAGCGGCCCTGGAGACGCCACACGCCTGACTCAAGACGCCCTGAACGCAGGCCACCAGTGGATCATCGCCGCCGGAGGCGACGGCACCATTCATGAAGTGGTCAATGGGTTCTTTCAGGAGGATGGCACGCCCATCGGCACGCCCACGCTGAGCCTCTTCCCCTCCGGAACGGGTGGCGATTACCGAAAGACATGGGGGCTAGGCGGTGATCCAAAGTCGGCCATTCAGCGACTGGCTGTCGCCACCCCACAGCCGGTAGACGCGGGACGGATCACATGGACCACACCCCAGGGAAACCAGGAGACTCGCTACTTCGCCAACATCGCGTCCGTGGGGCTCGGCGCCCGCGTGTCCGACCAGGCCAACAAACAATCCAAGATACTCGGCGGTAAGGCGTCGTTCTTCATCGCGTCGCTGCGTGCCACGGCCTCGTGGAAGAATCTGGCGCTCTCCATGCGGGTCGATGATGGCCCTCTTCGCACTTTGGAAGGCACCATCGTCGCCATGTGCATCGGCCAATTTTTTGGAGGAGGCATGCAGTTTGGACCCAACGCGGATCCGAGCGATGGACTCTTTGATGTGGTCACTCTGGAAGGAGCCGGCCGGCTGGAGCTTGTACGCATGACGAGTATTTATAAGGGCCAGCACCTCGACCATCCCAAAGTGTCCGTCACGCGAGGTCGCGTGGTGGAGATCCAACTAGAGGCCCCCGCTGAGGCCCCCTTGGAAGCGGATGGCGAAGTGTTCGGAACCTTGCCGGCTCGATTCGAAATTCTTCCCCAAGCCTTCCGAATCAAGGTGTAGCGAGAGGGCCATGGTCAAGAAACGTCAAAAGAGATCCTCTGAAGGCAAGGGACAAGGCCAGCACAAAGGGCGTGACTCCAAGCCGAAGATCCCGAAGCCCCGTCGTCGGAAAGCGAACCCGGCGGGGGCCAAGCGCTTCTTCCGCGACCTGTTCTTGGCGTCCCTTTCCGGGTGTTTGGTGTTCTTGTGTTTCCCGCGCTATGACCTCTATCCGCTGCTCTGGGTGGCCCTGATCCCCATGCTCGTGGTCATCGAAGGCCGTGGCAGCTGGTCCGCGTTTCGTTGGGGGTGTTGGACCGGCCTGATCACCAACGTCGGTGGATTCCATTGGATCACCGGCATGCTGATGGACTTCGGTCACTTCAATGTCTGGATAGCCGGGTTTCTCTGCGGACTCTTGTGCCTGTACCAAGGGTTGGTCATTGCGTTGTGGGCCGGAGGCATTCGCTGGCTACAACATCGGTCTACGGTGTCCTTGCTGTGGATCGCGCCATTGGTGTGGGTGGTCGTCGAATACCTCATCCCCCTC
>CAUZBV010000443.1:0-3727 GCA_963578115.1 Myxococcales bacterium | reverse complement strand
CAGCCTACATCTGAAGATGGGGGCTCATGACGACGCGCGCACGCTGATCAACGAGGCACTCTTGGGAAAGAGCCCCAGCCAAGAGGACCTTCAGCGGGCAGCGAAGTTGTTTCAACGCTACAGCCAACGAGCAGATTCCATTGCCGTCTGGCGTCGTGCCATTGCGGCAAGCCCCAAAGACATACGACTCTGGAAGACCTTGGCCACGACATTGCGCAAGTCCGGCCGGCTGGGCGAACTCCAATCGATCATTGGCTACCCACAGGAACATCGACTCTGGGGCGATCTGTACGTCTCTATCCGGGATTATAAACGCGCCCAACGACATTTTGAGCAGGCACTTCGAGGGGATGGTCCGCCAGAGGTGTGGTTGCAACTGGCGACGGTCTTCCATCACCAGGGACAGAATCGTCAGCGAGACAAGGCGTACAAACGGTATTTATCAGTTGCTTCGGAGCCGAAGCGCGCGTTGGCCACAGTCGCTTCGGCATATGATGAAATCCAAGAGCACACCAAAGCGCTTCCGTATTGGCGACAACTGATTAAGCGCGCTCCGGATCACCACGGAGCGGTGTTCGCGATCGCACGCCGCTACCGAAAGAAGAAAGATTGGCCGGCTGAGAAGCAGCTGCTTAAGTCGTGGGCGGGGCGGCCCGGTGATTCGGCGGAGCGTGGACGGCGTTGGGACACGATCGGTCATCATTTTCTCCAACGCAATGACCCCACGTATGCTCAAACAGCGTTTGAGAATGTGGTGAAAGAGGGAGAGACCCCCCACTTCCGCGCGGCTTTGCTACAGATGGGGGACCTGAACCGTCTCCATTTCAAGTCCATGGGACAGGCCCAGAAGTTCTACCGCAAGTGGATCGACACCGCCGCCGCTCCGGCCCGCAGCGAGGCCAGGAAGAAGGTATTAAAGCGGATAGGGCACGACCGACGATTTCAACAATTTCGCCACGCTCTGCTGAAAGAGCTCGTTCAGGATGATCCGACCGATCCAGAAGGGCACCGCCGATTGGCATTGTCGTATGGGCGTCAACGCCCTTCCTCGCCGGTGGATGCGTTGCGAGCGTGGGAGCGTTTCATCGATCGGAGCGCCGACCGCACTGCGGCGACCATTGCGGCCGGTACAGCGCTGATCAATACGGGGGGACATCGTGAGGCTGCACAACTTTTTCTGCGGATTCCTTTGGAATCCATTGTCGATGCAGCGCTGCACTTGCGATTGGGTCAACTCTTTATGCGAGTGCAAGACTACCCTCGAGCAGAGCGGCATCTGGAACGGTATCTGGCTCAGTTGGATCGCATCACCTCCACGACACAGCGCAGCCTCGTCCGGCTCGCCCGCGATGCCAAGCGTCGAGGCATGTACAATGTGTCGGTCGCTCTCTATCGACGTCTGCTCCCCCACGCTCGGGACAAAGCGGGGACGCTCTTCGCGCTGGGCGAAGCGCTACTCGGACAGGGGGATGATACGGAAGCGATTAATGTCTTTGAACGTTATCTGACCACCGTAGGAGCACGTCGACGAGCTCTTGAGCGGGTTGCGGCCACTCTGTATCAAAAACGATTCCTCCGGCATGCGGCTACGTACTACGAGAGACTGTTCTCCGGGAAGAACCCCCGCCATATTGGCCGCGCGTTTCCACGTCTGATCGACATTCACATCAAGTTGGGCGATCGCGCGGCGGTGAGAGCGTTGGCGGCGCGCTACGTGAGACTGTCGACCAATGAATTCACAGCCAATCGGGATGCAGCACGTTACCTGCAACTGGCGGGACTCTTTGACGATGCCTTTCAGTTTCTGAAGCGTGCGGCAGAGCTGCGGCCCGCTTTGACCAAGTTGTGGGAGCAGCTAGCGGATTTGGCGTTTCGCGTGGGGAAGGACGACGAAGCGGAGGCCGCGCTACGACAATTGATCACGAAACGTGGCCATACAGTGGATGCTTGGGTGCGCGCCGCGGAATTGTTGTCCCAATCGGGTCATGACGGTCGGGCGCTGGCACTCCTGGACGACGCGGTTTCTCACGGTCGCGCGAACAGCAAACTGTATGTGTTGGCCGGTGAAATCCGGCTGCGCCAAGGCAAGGTCGAGGAAGCCCATCGCGATTTTGTGGACGCATTAAGCCGGTCCGATGAAGTCGATGAGACCCTCAAGCGCATTCGTGTCAGTTACGTACTCAGCGGTCAGTTCGAGCGCTTGCAGGACGTACTCAGGCGTGCACAGTCACTGCAATCGTCACGGATACGGACATGGTTGGAGTTGGGGCAGGTTGCACTTCAATTGGGCCGCATCGAGGAGGCTCGAAAGTATTTTGCACAATACGTAGAGATGAACCAAGAAGGCGGCCTGGATGTGGCCAAGGAGTTGGAGAAGGCCGGCGATCTTAGGGGGGCATTGGCCTATTACGACCGCGCGCTTCGCCAACCTTTGAATTCGAAACGAGAAGAAGCGTTGGCTCGCATGATTCGAACGCTGACCTCCCGAGGAAGCGAAGAAGAGATCGCCAAAACCATCCGTCGTTACTTATTGGCTGTCGATGGTGGTGCCAAACACCTGAAGCCTTTGGCGAATTTGCTGGTGAAATCGGGGCGACACGGCGACGCGATCCAATTCATGATCGCGCATCAACAACGATCACCAACACCCGCTGGATGGCGGCAAGTGGGCCGATACTCACTGCTCGTTGGTGACGACTACAACGCAAAGAAGGCGTTTACACACTATTTGGAAGAGAGCCACACTTCGCGCCGACGAACTCTTCGGAGAAAGGGACGGACTTCGGGGGTGCACGAGCGTACCTTGCAGGTTGCCGACGATTACGAAGAGGTGGGCCAGGAAGCGGAGGCGTTGGCTCGAATACGGCATGCTGTCGGGCAGAATCCGGAACATGCCGGCCTCCAAGCATGTTACAGCCGGCTCTTGCTTCAACGAGGCGAGGTGACTTCAGCGATGGTTGCGTTGGAGAGCATTTCGAAGGCAAAAACATTGGATACCCTTCGAACCAGCGATTTGATGGGCATCCATCGTCTGTCTGTTCTGGCCGGCCGTGAGGCCGAAGTGGTCGGTGTATTGCGCGGTGTGCCCCTCGAGCAGTGGACCGTCGAATTGGCGTTGGCATTGGTTTCGTTGGGACTCAAGACAAAGGACAAGGGCTTGGTGGAGAGTGCCAGTGCGACCTTGTCCAACGCCACTGTCCCTGTGGCTGCTCGGTTGGGGTTGGGCTTGGCCCATTACCAAGCAGGGGAACTGGACAAGGCAGCGGAGTATCTACGAGCCGTTCTCGTACCCGGTACCGGCACACGTGCGATTCAACCCGCGGTTCAGACCTTGCTTAAGATTGGACTCGAACAGCGTGATTCGGATGTGGTCAGTGAGGTCGCCACGCTCGTAGGACGTGTGCTGGAGAATCGGCGTCAATTCACCCGCGAAATGACGATTGCATTGATGCAAACCGGTTTCTTGGACGCCGCCGCACAGTTTGCGGGTGAATGGATTTCGTCAACCGCCAGTCGACCGACGAACAGCAAGGAAAAGCCAGCCGATCAGAGTCGTTTGGAGTTGTGGCACGCCCTTGTGCATATCCATCTTCTTCGAGGGGATTCTGAGGCTGCGATTCAAGCCGTCGATCGCTGGATCGCTGATGCCAGCAACCCCCGGGCGATGCGAATCAACGTGGCCCGGCTGCTTGTCGAACGGATGGAATATGTCTTGGCAAATCGGTAT
>CAUZBV010000442.1:0-3729 GCA_963578115.1 Myxococcales bacterium | reverse complement strand
CGGATGCCATTCGGCTTGATCGTGCCAATCGACCGCTGCGTTTGGAGGCGGCCGAGGTAGCATTCCATTTGGGCCGCGAAAACGACGCAATGAGTCATATCGATGCGTACTTGTCGGATGGAGATGACGACAAGAATAGTCGCCGACAGGTTGCGGAGTTGTTTCTTAAATTTAACCGCAAGAAACTTGCTGCAACGTACTTCGAACGAGGCGGATTTTCGAATCCTGGCAATGAGTACAGTCGGGTGCTCCTTTGGCTGAAGCAAGCCGAGACAGCCAAGGCCAAAGCCATTGTAAAGGCATCGATTGAGCATTCGGCCGATCCCCTGGTTTCGACGGCGCGATACATCGGTCTGTATCTTGTGGGCAACGTGGTCCCGCCGTCTTTTGTCTTGGAACTGGTGTCGACTGCGATGCGGACGAAACCTGTACATCCTGTCGTGTTGCTTGCGCGTGCGGCTGCCCTGGCAGAATTGGGAAGAGACAAAGAGGCACGCAGCGCACTCATGGACATCCTACAAAAGAAGGGTGCAGACATTGCCGCATTGTATGATTCGAACAAAGTACAGGGCCCACAAAAATCGATCACAGAGAGTGTCCGTATTTTTTTGGCAAAGGCGTTGCGTGGCCACCGTTTGGATTTGGTCGATTGGGCCCTTCAGGAAGGCAGTCGACGTGATCCCTCGTCCCCCAACATCGAGCGCCTGGTGCACGAGTTACAAAGTGCCATGGAAGACCCGCGGAGTGCGTGGACCGATGCCGAGAAGATGATCTTGAGACGGCTGGGGATGGAGCGACTCGACACGCTGATGGCGCGAACGTCCAACGCAGCGTGGGCGATTTCAGCTCGTTCGTCGTTTTATGAGCACACCGGCGACATCGCCGCTGCAATCTTTGTGTATCGAAAGGCCATTGAGCGGGCCCCCAGCGATGCAACGCTGTACAATAACCTTGCGTACTTGCTTGCCCGTCGGGGCATGCAACTCGACGATGCCATGCAGTTGGTCCAGAAAGCCGAACGCTTGGAGCCCTCGGACCGATTTTATTTCTACGATACAGAGGGATGGATTCTCTACCGCCAAGGGCGGTATAAAGAAGCGCTTGAACGTATTCAGTCGGCCATCCGATATGGCTATGAAGCCTCCGATTCTTCGCTCAGCGAGACCCACCATCATTTGGGCAAAGTACTTCAAGCGCTCGGGCGAAAGGAAGAGTCCGCGAAGGCGTTTTTCCGAGCTTGGCAGCTGGAGCCTACAGGGATCTTTGGCAGTCTTTCAGTGCCGTCGAATTAGCGCAGTTCCCTCAATCTGTAGAGTTCTAACCTCCCGGGCTGGCATTCCGAGTCAACGCTGGTAGAATCGTACGCTCAAGACAAGAGAGGACCGTATGCTAAGTACAACTGTATCGATGTGGCTTGGGATCTGCTTTGTCGGGATTGGGATCGCTGCGGTGATTCTTCAGGCCTGGCTATGGAGTTTTCCGATGGTGCCCGATCCGGATGGGCCCGATCCCAATGGGAAATCAACGGCTCCGCCTTTCTGGACGGCTGCTCATCGAATCCTTGGATTGTTCTTTGTCCTAATCTACGTGGTCATGATGATCGAGATGGTTCCTCGATTGTGGGAATATCAGATCGAGTTACCCGCCCGAACAGTCATGCATGCGTGCATGGGCATCGTCATTGGCGTCCTCTTGGTAGTGAAGATCGGCATCATTCGCTGGTTCCAACACTTTGGTCAATCGCTGCCCTCCATTGGGCTCGGCATTCTGATCTGCACCATTATCTTGGCCACACTTTCCATTCCTTTCGCATTGCAAGCACATGATTTCGGTAGCCTGTCCAATCCGGACAATTTGGCGAGGGTGAAGGCAAAGATGGCCTCACTTGGTTACACCACGGAGGAAGCCGAGGAGTTGACGTCAGAGCGTTCGCTGAGCATGGGCCGCGACGTTCTGACACAAAAATGCAAGATGTGTCACGACATGCGCAAGGTGTTGAACAAGCCGCGGACACCGGAAAAGTGGCTGAAAGTGGTACGAAGCATGGCGCGCAAACCGACCATGGGAGAGCCGATCACCGATGACGATATTCCTCGAGTCACCGCGTACTTGGTGGCGATTTCACCGGCCCTTGTCCAATCCAAGCGTGAGCGCACCACACCGGTAACCCCACCCCTAGGCAATGAAGAAGCCGCAAAAGCGGGACAAACGCCCACAGCGTCAGGCGAGACAGCGTCGGATGACCAGCCCTCCAAGAAGATCGACGTGGAGTCACTGACGAAGGAGAAGGCCCTGTTTGAAGAGCGTTGCTCGGACTGTCATGAAATCGATACGGTGGCTGAGTATGCACAAGGGGAGACGCGGGAAAAGTGGCCTGTTGTGGTGCAGCAGATGATCGATGATGAAGAGGCTGAGATTTCGGACGAGGAACGCGCCAAAATCATCCAATATTTGGAAGCGCGCTATCCGTAACGAGACAACTGTTCTGAGCGCATTTCATTCGTTCGTGTTGGCAGCGTGAAGGAGAGGACTATTGACCGACCACCCGTCTGACGAGGGTTCCAAGACCACGTCGAAAAAGACGACGGGTCCCCGTCTGCCCCAAAAACCGGTTTCGTCTCGGTCCCGTCGGGACACGGCCATGATCAACTCCGGTACCCAACCGAACCGCGACAAACCACCATCGACCAAGACGGAGAACAAGAGCGAGTCACGAGAAGATAGAACGAGGATTCAACGTCCGAAGAATCGTACGACTTCTCGGCCACGGAGTAGTAACTCTCGTCGAGACCCCACAGGCGGAACATTGATCGCCCGTTTGGGATCGTCAAAAGTGCCCAGTCCGGTTCGATTGCGTCGCGTTACCGGCGACAAACGGCTCCATTCCAATCTGCGGAAGGTGGAGGGGAGATACGTACTGGGTCAGGAGCTTGGCCGCGGTGGAATGGGGGTCGTTCGCCTGGTCAAAGACCTCGATATCGGTCGACAAGTGGCGATGAAAACTGTCATCCCGGATGATCCGGACGCGGAATCGTTCGTAGATTCGCTGATAGCCGAAGCTCAGACTACGGGACAGTTGCAGCACCCCAATATTGTTCCGCTCTATGAGTTGGGGGTGCTGTCGAATAACGATGTGTTCTACACCATGAAGGCGGTCAGCGGCTCCACGCTCAAAGACGTGCTCTCCAAGCTGCGAAGGAACGACGAGAGCACAAAAACGGACTTCACACTACGGCGTTTACTCACCATTATTGGCCAGGTCTGTCTTGCCATGCACTATGCCCACACGCGTGGTGTGGTGCACCGTGATCTCAAGCCCGACAACATTCTTATCGGGGAGTTTGGTGAGGTGCTGGTACTCGATTGGGGCATTGCCTATGTCCTCAATAAACGGTCACGAGGAGTGTTGGCTCAGCCAGGAATGGTTTTGGGGACACCTCACTACATGTCTCCCGAGCAGGCGCGTGGGGAGATCCAAAAGATTGACGGGCGAAGCGACATTTTCAGCCTGGGGGTCATCCTCTTTGAGTTGTTGACCCTAGAGCTTCCTTTGATGGGAGAGGACACGGAACAGGTGTTGGAGAAGCTTCGGTTCCAGGAGGAGCCCAAGCGTCCGACTACAGTGGATCCTGAACGCGTAGTACCGGATGTGTTGGCGGATGTGTGTGTTAAGGCGATGTCCCCGCAATCGGATGATCGCTTCCAGGACGCGCGACAGTTATACGACAA
>CAUZBV010000441.1:0-3733 GCA_963578115.1 Myxococcales bacterium | reverse complement strand
GTTCCATGACCGTATCGTGTGTCGTCATAGGGATTGTTGTCATTCCACATGGTGTCCCAACCGGAGATGTCGTCCGTATACCCGTTCCCGTCATCATCGACTCCATCGGAGCAATTTCGAATCAGATCGCCTGGATCCATGAGTCCATTTTGATTTCCCTTTTCATCCCATTCGGTCTCTGCGGCGGGATTGACGACCCAATAGTCGGCGATGTTGAAGACGCCATCGCCATTGATGTCGTAGGGATCGGCTGCCGGTGGATCGCTCTGGGTGGGCATGCATGTGCCAAGTTCCTTCCGATTGAGATAGTGCTTCATTTGGAGCTCTTTGGCGTTCCATTTGATGCCCGAGTCCAGAACAGCGACAGTGACACGCCGGTCCCCCGTGGTTCGTTGCCAGGCCCGGTCTGCATGAATACCGGTGCCCCATGCCAGTTCCTCGGTGCGGAACCCAGGGTACTTAGTCCAACTCTCGGGAATGAACGACCAAAGATTCCATTGGCCGCCACTCACTTCGCCTTTGTCATTGAACTTGATGTAGTTACCGTCGGCTGGGTACTGCTCGCGGGGATTGTCATTCGGGCCATTGGGCCAGTCGGGGTTTTGCGCTACGACAGCGCTGGAAAGGCTCAACGAGAAGAAAAGCAACGTCACCGTAATCGCACTGTTCATCATCACCACCTCTACAATCTTGACGTTCGAGCGCGGTCGACCCTATCACAAGCGGGCGGATGGGCGACAGGGATTACTGGGTGAGCGCGCTGACGGGCACCAGTTGAAGGGAGGATGCGTGTTTGTGAAGCCAACGGGCCAGAGCGACCGCGGTCTCTGGATAGGGATGTCCAATGCCCACGGCGCTGCCCTTGCGTTGGGCATGGCTCAGCAACTCATCCAGTTGGCGTTCAATGGCGTCCGGCTCCCGGACATTGTCCAAGAACACGTTGCGTTCCACAACACGGACGCCCTGCTCGTGCGCGACGCTGATTCCGATCGTTGCGGCTGTCGTTCGCGAGTCAAAGAAGAAGAGCTTCTCCGATCGTGCAAACTTGATCAGGGTCATCATGGCACTTCGATTCGTGGTCAGCAACGAGCCCTGATGATTGGATAATCCGGTGACATGAGATCGCAGCGAAGCGGGGAAGGTGTCCATTCGTGCACGCAGTTTGTCTAGCATGCCTGTCGGTCCGTCCGACAACATCAAGTAGTCACCCAGACCGGATGTGATGCTTTCAGACGCGATGGGTTCCATGGGAATGTGGGCGATGATGCATGCCTTACGAGTCACGAGGTCGTGGGTGAGCGCGTTGGCGAATCGAGCGCCGGGGATGACGGCCCACGACAAGCCGTTGTTGATGCTTGGAATGGCCCAAAACGCATCCAATACATTGGGGCGCAATCCCACATCGTCGATGACAATGGCGACTTTGGGTTGCGACACTGTTGACGTACCTTGCGGCTCTTGCGGTGCGGGTGTGTGTGTGGGCACAGCCGGCTTTTTCGGACCGTCAGCTACGGGCTCCACGACCGCGATGGGTTGCTGCGCCGTGGCGGGTGCATCCGTCTGATCAGTGGGTTCCAACCACCGGATAGCCAGCCAGGCGACAAAACCGCCCAAGATCATACAGCTCAGCACAATCAGAATGAAACGAGACGTCGGGAGAATCATACGGTGTGTGTGTGGCTGTCGACGCGGCGGATGCGGGGTGTTGGCTGGCAGCGACTCATAGATTGAACCATGGAACAGGGTTTTCAGGTTCCCCGTTGAGGCGGAGTTCGAAATAAAGACGTTCCCCCGTCAATGAACCACTGGAGCCCAAGAGCCCGATCATTTGTCGGGTCTCCACGATGTCGCCAACCACCACATTCATCTTCTTCAAGTGCCCGTAGAGCGTGTAATCATTTTTCGTATGGTCGATGATGACCGTGTTCCCGTAGCCCCGCAACCAACCGGCGTACACCACCTTTCCCATAAAGATCGCGCGTATTTTTCGATTGTTGTTCCGACCGGGCACCATGTCCATACCCCGATGCATGGTCACGGTATGAAAGCGCGGATGCGTTTTCTTTCCAAAGCCCCTGACGATGCGCCCTCCGAGGATCGGCAAACCAAATTGTCCTTTGGCGTTTCGGAACCAGGAACGATGCCGCTTCCATTGCTCGAAGGTATTGATCTTTTGTTGCAACTTCTGAGCGGCCCGACCGAGATCATGATGGGCTTTCTTGAAGTAGGCCTTGTCGTTACGAACACTGTCCAGCAAGGCATTCTTTACCGCGATATCACGGGCCAAGTGTTGCCTTGCGAGTTTAATACGTCCTTCCACTGCTCGCAGCTCGTTCAGCTCAAGCTCGAGGGTGCCTTTTGCGCTTCGAAAACTCGCCACAGTCTTGTGATGCTTTCGAATTCGCGCCTCGTCATCCTCAATCAGTTGATGCAAGAGCCGCCGTCGGCGGAGGTAGGTCGTGTAATCGTCGGCGCTCGCCAAGATCTGCCATGTGTCGAGTTTCTTGAGGCGGATGTACGCGCTCAGCCGCTTTTTGATGGTCACTCGTTCGTGGTGCAGCTGGTCGCGCGCTTCATCAAATCCTTTTTGAGCGGCTTCCAGTCGTCGGAGGATCTCCTCTTTGAGGTGTTTGTTCTCACGCAACGCTTTTTCCTGGGCGGCCTTGTCCGTGTCGAGTTTGTCCATGGCCTCCAAGAGATCCATTTCATCAGCGAGCAACGTGGAGAGATCTTCCGTTCGGGTGACCGGTGGAGACAACAGCGTCGCTGTCGTGACCAATGCGATGAGTAGGCCGCTCATACGCGCAGATACCGACTCACCGCAAAGACACTGCCCAAGAGGCCGAGCAGGATTCCGCCGAGAAAGAGCCATGCAATGAGAGCAGGCGGAATCAAATTGAGTTCAATGTCCAGGAGGTGCTCATGTTGAATGTACGCGTTCAGACGACTGTGGCCATACCAGACCACAAAAAACGCGATGGTGCTCCCGGCCAACCCTTGGAAGAGTCCCTCAATGAAGAAAGGGATCCGCACAAAGTGTCCGGTGGCGCCGACCAATCGGAGAATTTCAATTTCATCGCTTCGTGCGTAGACGGCCATCTTAATGGTGGAGAACACGAAGAAAATAGCGGCCACCAGCAGGACAATGCTCACGGCCCATGCGAGCACCTGAAAGGTGTCCACGAAGGCCAAACCCAGGCGAATGCGTTCGATTCCGAACTCCACCTCGTCGACCTTTTCAATCCCAGCGAGCTGGTTGAGCCACGTGTTCAACTCCTCCACATCCCGTTTCAGTCGACGCTTCTTGGTCAATGCCACTTCCAGCGTCGGTGCGGCCGGTAGGTCACCTGGATCGAGGCCTTCAAGCAGATCGGGGGGGAGCAGATCGGAAGCACGCTGTCGATCGGCTTCCTCGCTCACGTACACCACGGACTCCACGCCTTCACGGGCTTTGATGAGATCGGAGAGGGTCTGAATGTCCTTTTCGGTGACATCGGATTTTAAGTAGGCTGTCACTCGGAGATCCTGCGCGACGCCATCGAGCAAGTCGTCTGCGGCCAAGAGGAGTCCGCCAAAGAAACCAACCAAGATGAGTGAGCCCGCTACTGTGAGGATCGATATGGTGGTCAAGAGGGGGGAGTAGCGCACATTCTTGACGGCTTCCCGCAGGAAGTAGGTCATCCGATAGAAGGAGAAGTTCATCGTTGCACCACTTCCTCGTCGTCATCGTCCA
>CAUZBV010000440.1:0-3737 GCA_963578115.1 Myxococcales bacterium | reverse complement strand
TACCGATGAGCTGTCATGCACCAAAGACCTGGCGCCCTGCGGTGGGTGGATTACGGACATCTCTCCGGAATACATGTACGAGCAGACGTGCGATACCACCACAGGCCAACAGTCCGCGTGTGACCCGGCCGCCGGGTGCATCTTCCTTCCCGTGCAGGGATGCAATCCCGTGACGGATACGGAAACGCCGTGCGTGACTGATACCGGTGAACCGTGCATCGAGGTGTTGACGATCGCGGAATGCACCACCGATGCGGACTGCGATACAGGGTCCAATTGTTGGCCGGGTGGGTGCCATCCCCTTGGCGATTCTGGGGAACACTTCTGTCAATCTGGGCCCGTTATCTGTGGCGAACAGAGCCTGCAGACACAGTCGTACTGCGAGCACACCACAGGTCAATGCACGACCATCGAGAATCCAGGGTGGAACGGCTGCAAGAAGCACACAGACTGTCGTCACCTCCCCGACGATCCCATGGCTGGGTACCATCGCTGCCAGATCGCGTTCTGCAATCTAACGGATCAAGATCCCAAGCAATGTTTCTTTTACGAGCGGAAGTGCAACGACTTGAACCCCTGCACCGTAGACCACTGCGATCCGGCCCAAGGCTGCATCTTTACGCCCATTGCGGGATGCAAAGGCTGTGCGACGATCACCGACTGCAACGACTTGGATCGGTGCACGATCGATTCGTGTGATGCGGCGACCGGAGAATGCCACAACGTGGGTGTGCAAGGTTGCACAGCGTGTACGGTCGCCACCGAAGGCTACTTCTGTGACGACGGCGACCCCTGCACGGAAGACATCTGCGATCCCTTCGATTCACCCCATCCGAACGAGCCCGGCACCTGCTATTATGTGGACATCCCCGCCTCGGTGGATCCCTTGTGCGCTGCGCCCTAAGGCCTGACTACCGCTTCTTCAAGAGATGCCGGGTGAGCTTCTCAGCCAGGTTGACCATGAAACGATCACCAAAACGGTATTCGTACTTGTTGTCGTTAAGCACACGGTTTCGATTCGTGTAGATGGACGCGGTGAGGAAGAAAGACCGACCCGTTCTCTTGTCTTTGATGTACGCGTTGTCGATTCGGAACCCATAGGCGCGCCCGGCCTTGCTGGTGACTTGGAAACGAGTGCCCGACCCGATGCGCTCCAGTCCTTTGAGGAATGGTTTGAAACGATGGGGGTCGTAGCGCTCTATGGGCCAGATGGGGTCGGTGGACTCGTGAGGCAATTGGCGCAAGGCGCGGATCAAGAACTTGCGTTGCGCCTTTGTCAGGTCAAACCCCGGCATGTCCAGATCGATGTCGGGCCGCACGATCATGATCAGCATATCTTGCAGATCTTGTACGCCCATACGGCTCTTATCACGAAAGTCCATGGGCTCATCGATCGGCTCTCCGTCGAGAATGTATGCGCTGCCGATGGCCAACCCAGAGATGCCTCGAATGGTCAACGTGAGGCTGCTGGTGTGTTCGGGCAAACGGACTTTGTTCGCGCCGCTCCGCAGCTCTACCGCCGGTGTTTGTCGATTTTCTTCTGGTGTCCGTGTTCGTCCCAACCAGTGACTGAGGCGGATGTTGGTGAGTCCAGCCCCCCACATCATCTTGTTCAAGTTCTCTTGACCGACCAGCGAATACAATCGGTTGTACGAGTTGTTGTCTGAAACGATCAGCAGTTTTCGAACCTCTTTGCTGACGCTGAGACCATATCGCACGCGTCCAGCGCCCTTCGCTGGGATAAGCTTGAAGCGGGTGTTTCGATCAATCCAGGAGCCGTGTTTCTTATTCATTTTGTTGAGCCACTGGAACGCGGCAACGGCTGCGGCGGGTTTCAACGCGCTGGCGGGGTAGATGTATTCGGTCCCCAGTCGGTAGCTTGAACGCTTAAGAACGGGACGTCCCTTCTCCTGCACGACCTCCGACAAGAGCACTTGAATACGGAGCTCCTTGGCGTTCTCAACCGCCCGTGAAAATTTGTTGGGGTGCGCGTCGAGGACCGTCTTAATCGGATTGGCGGGTGGAGCCGCCAGGCTGGTGGAGGTTGTCGTGACGATCCATCCGGCGACCAAGAGCGGACTGAGACGATCGATGAGGCGGAGGGTCATTTGGAACGGGTGGTTTTGGGTAGCCGCGTCAAACGCACCAGTCTGTTCGGCACCTTATGGTAATGAATCATGTCGTAGAGCTTCTTGGTCTTCTTGTTATTCATCCAGGCCCGCATGGTCGGAAAGTCTTGCGTCATGAAGGTGTATTGGATGGGGGCCAACTGGTCTGTCTCTTTCTTGCTTCGCCTCCGCCAGGGGCGGGTCCGCAAAATGAGAGAGCGCTCATCGGTGTGTTGGACGGCGATGTTTTGTCGATAGTCGTCGCCAAAGGAGAAATATTGCTCGCAGTTGGAGATGTAGAGCGTGCGCAATGGACGGTTGAATTGCTTCATGACGTTGGCCAGGTCGCGCATGGTTCGGGTGGCGGTCAAATCGCCACGCACGGCAAATACGCGGCCAGCTCGAAAGAGCGCTACGAGGTAGTTGTACTGTTCGGGATCCGTGAGAAAGCTTGTCGAGCCCTTTCTTTTGTCGCGGCGGATGGTGCGGCGCAGCTTTCCATACACCAACTTGCGAGCATAGCGAAACGCCTTGAGCGCCCCTTTTTGTTTCGTCGGATCGGTGATGGACGCTGTGATGAGGGCCGCGGTGTTGCGCGCTTCCTTGGTGTGCCACATGCGGACAAAGCGGCTTGGCATTGGTGCGTTGAGAAATATCACGCGGTACACGGCATGGAGGTCGACCACCATTTGGTCAAAGTCCAGGAGGACGGCCACTTCCGAACGAGCCCACGCGATCATTTCGTAGTTCTGGTTTGTGCCCACGCCCACGAACACACCACCGGCATTCTCAATGGCCGAGCGGTACAGGTCATGGCGCCGTTCGTCACTGATCACATAATGGGAGTTTCGGGTGAGCATGCGGGGAGGCGGGTCGGCTCGTACGGCATGCCAAGCCTCGCTCTCTGCGGTCGTTAGCGGGGGCAAGGCGGTGGGCGGAGCCGACCACCCGACGCTGCTGGTGAGCAGCGCTACGCCCAGGACGCCCAGGAGTAGTCGGGTTACTTGGCCCATGAGGGCAGTCCTTTCTCTCGGATCGCCTTGGCTTCGTCCGGGGAAGCCGCACACCGGAAGCCAAAGTGATGGTAGGGATCGTTGGACGGCACATGGCGTCGTCGATACGTGGTGGTGGCGTAACTCGCCGGCCAATACCAGGACCCGCCTCGGACGATCTTGAAGCGGTGTCCTTTGCATGGTGCTTCACCACCGCAGGGTCCCTTTGGGTTGACGCCTTCACAGTGCTTTCCGCAAGCGGCGTAGCTCTTGGACGCCCAGTCGCTCACCCATTCCCAGGAGTTTCCGGCCATGTCGTAGAGCCCATACAGGGTGGCCGCGCGTGTGCCGACCACAAAGGTGCGTCCCTTCTCGGGCTTCTCCCCCTTCGCTTTCTTGACGCCACAGCTTCGACCCCGATGGTCTTTGATCACGGCTTCCTTGCAGGTCGCGCTTTCATTGCCCCAAGGAAAGATACGACCGTCGGTGCCTCGGGCCGCTTTTTCCCATTCGGCTTCGGTGGGGAGGTGTTTTCCCAGCGCACGACAATAGTCTACCGCGTCGTACCAGCGGATGCCGGTCTTGGGCTGTTTCGGGCGGCTGTAATCGAGGTAGCGAGTGCGCGCTCTCTTGCATT
>CAUZBV010000439.1:0-3737 GCA_963578115.1 Myxococcales bacterium | reverse complement strand
AGCTCTTTGTATTGCCACTCTTTCTTTCGGTGTCCGCCGCCGCGGTGATCGGTGCGCTGGGGGCCGAAAAGATGCGATCGATCGTGTTGGTGCCGACCGTCATGGGGACATTGGTGATATACGCTGGGCTGTTGAAGCTCCACAACGAGCTGCCTGAATTGAACACCCCCAACCATGCGGCGGAGATTGACTCGCTCCATGATGCTCTCTCCACACGGCAGACGACGTCGCCCATTGATGTTCACTGGGAAAGGCAATGGAAGCGTGTCGAATACGCGAGCTACCTGGTGCCCATTGACCCCTTTGTCATCAACTATGAGGGGAGCTTAGGCCTCCCGGCATTTTACAAACTCCTGCCTGAGAAGGAGTTTGAGGAGCGATGCGATAAGGACGAGCCTTTTGCGGTGATCGTGTCCCCTTACGGCCCGCCACCAACCTGTTCGGGTTGCCGCCTGCTGGCCGGCACAAACGACACCTGGCACGCCTGGGAATGTCCGTAGTTTCGCTGGCAGCGATGTGCGCTCGGAAGACCTCAGTGTAGCCGTTTGCCGGGTCATTTTGGCGCGTCCTGCTTCGGTCCCACCCGGTACAAGCCGACCACGAGCTCCGGGCTGTCCCCATAGTAGTTGATCCACACATTGCCGTAGTTTGGGATTGTGCGCTCGAACACGGGCTTGATGTCCTCTCGGTCGAGCATAGCCCGGCACAGGGGATGTTCATTACGACCGGACGGTGGTGGATCAAACTCCCAGCCCAACTCCGCATAACAGCGAACGCCCCGGAAAAAATAGGTGGGATACTCCTCGTAGCCCAGGTTCTCAGACATCCACGCGGTGATGGGTACCAGCCGACCACGGCGCTCCTCGGTCTGGAAGAGGTAGTCCGGGAAGTGATAGTGGGTGTGGCCACCATGGGCAGCTACTGCGCGATCCGTATCCGGATAATTGAGCCGAATGAGCGTGAAGCCCGATGGCTCGACCCTTTGAAGAGCCTCTCGGATCAGCTCTTCCTCGGTCTGCTCGTTGGTCGGCTGCCATAACGTCATGAGGGGTGGAATATTGGATCCAAGCACCAGCGCCCAAGCCAGCACCACAACGACCCACAAACGCTTCCAGCGAGAACTGATTTCCACCAGTCCATGAGCGGCCAAGAGCGTGCAGAACAACGCGGCTGGGGCGTGGGCGCGCGCCATATTCGCCCGGTCCAAATCGATGGAATAGACCACAAACGCCACAACAACGAGCGCCCACATGCCCATCAGCCACCGTTTGTGATTCCGCCACAGGAGCACCGTGCCGCCGAGCGCAACAATCAACGTGCCCACACCCAATAGGCTGGGTTCGAGCAACGTGTTGTTCCTAAACAGACCAAAGAACGAATGACCCCACTCGGAATGGCCCCAAAGCGAGTCAACGGTCTTAATATTGCCCCCTTGGTGCAGCGCCTTGGTCGCACGCCAAATGTGCATCCAATGCGGGATCGCCGAAGCCAGAAAGGGCACAAAAAAGAGCGCATCGATCGTCCATCGGCGCCGGTCCTGCGTCCCGGGCGATGCCACCATGGTCACGAACACACCGCCACCCACAATGGCGATCATCTCCGGACGGCTGACCACCGCCAACGCCAATGGAAAACAACTCCACCACAAGAACCAGCGATCGCGCTCCTCCAACGCGCGCACAAGCAAGGTGAGCCCACAGAAGAGCCACAATAAACAAGGGACATTATTCGCATCGGACGTATCGTTTCGGATCAGGAGTGGCGCCGTCGCCACCAGAAGCCCAAAGACCAAGCCGACACGAGTGGATTGGGTCATTCTTCGAGCAAAGGTCATCGCCAATGGGATGGTCATGATGCCCATGACGGTGTTGGACCACATGATGACCAAATGGTCGCGCCCAAACACCTCCAGAAGATGGTGGTAGAGCACCGTTGCACCCGCCCCATAGTGGGAGAGGGGAAAGAGTTCGATGGCTTGCTGCGTGGCCTTGTAGCCAATGAAAACCGTGGCCATCCACTTGGGGGCAATCAACACTCGAAGAACGAATGCCAAACCGACGACCGCGCACATTGCGCCCAGATTTCGGTCGGCCCGCCAGTTAGAGAACGACCCCCACAAAGCCATGACCAGGGCCGTCATGCTGCCGGCCAACAGGAGGTTTGCCACGGCGATTTGCCACAGATCCAACGTAGCGGTGGTCTCTATCCAGTGATTCATTGCAAGACGGGGTTAGGATGAAGAGTCCGGCGTGGATTTCTTTCGAAACCGTATCACCGCAAAACTCAATAAGAAGATCACCAGGGCCAACACGATCAGCGCAATCGACCCCCACGTGCCGTCTGTAAACACATCGGCTGCGGAAGGCACCTCGTAGGTGTGGCCCGTGATTGGATCCCAGAGCTCCGTCAACTGCAATTCGCCGCTGATTACACGCACCAAATACTCGCGCATTTTACGCACGCGATTGACTTTGCCTGTGGACACTCCTTCTTCGGCTTCCGTGAGAGCCAAATACTGGTCTATGTCCTTGAGCGCGCGCTCCGGTTGGGTCCGGTGGAAGACCTCTGCACGGCAATAGAAGGCATCGGGATCTTGGCGGTTGAGAGTCACAGCGTGCTCAATCAAGTCTTCCGCCTGCTTCTGATGATCCAAGCGAAAATGACTCACGGACAGATAGATGAACACACGCGGTTCGAAGTCGAACGTGGGCCGAGCCCGCTCCAAATACTGGATGGCTGTCTTATACAACGCCTGCTTGGCCTCTTTGGATGACGCCACGTAATGAGCGCTGTAATGCGCCGCGACGCCCGCCAAGAAGGCATCGAGCGCTGAGTCCGGTTTTGCGTCACTGGCATCAGTCAACCTCTTCACCCGCTCGGCATCGGGATGCTGGGGCGCCAAGTTGGCCACGAGCATTCCCAAAACCCCAGCATAGGTGGGATCGTCGCGCGCCATTGTGACGAAATACTCATACGCTTTTCTATTCTGACCTTTCTTGAACATCTCGAAGCCGACGTTGTAGCGACGAAACTTGGGATCGTCTTTGTCCCCATCAATCTTGTCGGGAGATGGCAAGTCCGTGTCCGGTCGTGACCAACCTTCCATGGCCACCACCCAACGAAAGTCGCCTTCATGGGCCTTCACTTGCTCGACAAATTGATCCAAGACTCGGACATCATGGCCCTCCTCTGCGGCCACTCGGAAGCGCTGTGTCTTGATGACCTTGCCCGCTGTGGCTTCCTTGGCGTTCACATGCGTCAAGTCCACAGACCACTCGTTCAACCCCTGCGCCGTCTTGCACAACAGCCGGACCTTAATGCTTGTCTTCTGCACCGCGATGTCTTGCACTTCGCAGCCTGTGTTGCTCACAAGATCCGCTGGCAGCGCCAACATCTTCTGAATCAACGTCTCCTGATCCCGTGGAATGACTTCTACCGTCATCGAGGCCGGGGGCGTCGCGGACCACGCCGGCGCAGCAAGCATCATGGTGACGACCCAACATCCCGCAACCCGCCTGTGTATGCGCGCTCTATTCACGGCCCAACTCCTGTCTCGCAGACGCCAACCACGCCCGTCAGTCCGTCCATGGCAGCCCCTCGGGGTGGTACTACAAGAGCACTAGTACCAGCTTTTGGTGGTCCATGAAACCCGTGTAGATTCACTCAACAGAGACAAAAAGGGATGGCGGTCCAGAGATGGTAACGTGATCCCTTACGACGACCTCCCGACCCTTGTC
>CAUZBV010000438.1:0-3748 GCA_963578115.1 Myxococcales bacterium | reverse complement strand
TAGAGGTCGGCAGGCGGTTCAGATCGCCTCGAAACGGCGCTTCCAGAGCTATCGGGATGACATTGTGCTCGACACACGACAGATTCAAGTTGCGCTGCGTCGATTGCGACGGCTTGTACGCCAAGGACGACAGGACGAACTCGATGTGGACGAGAGCATCGATCGGACGTGTCGCAATGCGGGCGATTTGGAGCTGGTCTTCCGGGCACCTCGTCGAAATCCGATTCGTTTGATCTTGCTCATGGACGCCGGAGGAAGCATGACACCACACGCTCGGCTGGTGTCCCGGCTCTTTTCAGCGGCGAGCAAAGGGGGACAGTGGAAAAGTTTTCAGTCCTATTATTTTCACAATTGCGTGTACGAGAATGTTTGGTCAGACATCAGCATGCAAGACAGCACGGCGTTTTCCACGGCACAGTTGATTTCCGAGGCGACGCCACAGAGCGTGTTGGTGATGGTCGGCGATGCGGCGATGCACCCGGGGGAACTGACCGAACGCTTTGGGTCCATCGACTATTGGCACCGCAATGAAACGCCGGGCATGGAATGGTTGCAGCGCGTGCGGAAAGCCTTTCCGGTCAACGCGTGGGTCAATCCCATGCCTGAGCGGTGGTGGAATGCCTCAAGCCTCTATTTTATTCGGCGGATCTTCCCCATGTTTCCATTGACCCTATTGGGCCTCGATGATGCAGTCGACTACCTGCGTAGCCAAGCCACTTAGTTGTTGTACAGTCGCACAATTGGACGCTCCACAGCGCCAATGATAGGCTGGATTCGAGCCGGACAACGTCGAATGAGACTATTCAACCTCATACCCTTGTTTCTTGTGTGCCTCTTGGCGGGCCGCGCGTCTGCTGGTGTGCAAGAGCAACTACCATCGATTACGCCGTCCTCCGCGTCGCTACTGGGCGGTACAAGTGCCATAGAAGATCACTGGATAAACGCCGTGTCTCGTCTAAAGAATGGGGATTACGCCACGGCCCAGAGTTACTTGCAGTATTTGTCCGAGCATCGAGAAAGCGAAGGGATCCGAAACCTATTCTTGGTCAGCGCATTGGTTGTGCAGCACGCGGGCAGCGGTGTCATGATGGATGAGGATTTGGCGTTGAATCTAGTGCACCGGGCCCGCACTTTAGCGCCCGAAGCCCCCGGTCCGCTCTTGACGTCAGCAGCACGACGCTTCTTCACACAACCGGGCGTGGCAATCAGCGATTTGGCCGCCGGCTTGTCCCAGGGCTGGAAACACTTGCCAACACGCGTTCTCATGGTTGGACGGGCCGCAATGGCGCTGACGGTTGCTCTGTTGCTGACTCTCTTTTTCTTGGCTTTTGTGATCCTCATTCGATACAGCGACCGGTTGATCCACGACGTGTCGCACGTGTTTCCGAAGGCCTTCCGAGGCGGTCCATTGGCATTGACCGTACTGGCGTTGGTCACCATAGTCCCGCTCTCGTTGGGTGCTGGATTGACGATCCTCGGGCTCCTGTGGCTGGTCTTACTGTGGCCCTATTTTCGGACCAACGAGCGGGTGATGGCCGGTTTGTTGGCATTCATGACGGCGAGTGTTCCTGTGCTCAACGGTGTGTATGCGGGGGCGCTCGAATATCCCGCTACCGTCGAATCGGTGATCTTTGAGTGCATCTATGGTCGGTGTTCAACGAGTCATCAAGCGCGCTTGGACCTAGCCATTGAAGGGGGCAATCGTGTCCACGATTCGAACATTGCCCTCGGAACTCATTTCAAACGCAAAGCAGCCAAGACTCAGGGTGCTGATGTGGCTTCTCAAAAAGGGGCAGAACGTCATTTCAAGGCGGCCTTGGCCTACGACAAGGACAGTTATGTGGCCTTGGTTAATTTGGCCAATGTGGAGTATGTGCGCGCTCATCAGCAGTGTCGGATGCGTGGTCCGGGAGCCGTACCCGCTCTCAATTTGGTGGGGGAACGCTACGCGAGAGCTTCTGCAATTGGCGAGCGGCCAGTTGAATCTGAATACAATCGCAGTGTTCTCCACAAGCATCTTGGTGAAGATTCGGAAGCGGCATTTTTTCGAGCACAGGCGGCCGCTTTGAAACCGGCCAAGGTCAAGCGCTTTCTCGACAACGCGCCGACGTCCGACAAACAAACATGCCCTGTTGGATTTAACGCCAATGTGGAGTTAATGAATGTCCCCATCTCTGTTTCGAGCCTGTGGGCAGGCTTGTGGCGACAGAGGCCTAGAGCCGAGCCCTTGTTAATGCCCTACAGCCGTCTCCTCGTCGGTACCGTGGAAGCCACGTTTTTTCTCCCGTACGGTTTGGCATGTGGGCTCTTGCTCTTGTTGTCCGGCGCGCTGATGCGTTTTATGAGCCCGGCAAAGCGTTGCACTGTGTGCGGTAGGGTGACCTGCGCGCGTTGCCGTCGTGAGGTGCGCCACGTGGATGTGTGTCCGCGGTGTCTGGAGATTCGTCTGAAAGGGGCGTTTGTGGACTCGCGTGAACGTTGGCTTCAGGAGAGGGAACGGGTAGAAAAACAGGTTCGGGGTGCTCGTGCGTTGGTCTGGTGGTCCGTGCTGGTGCCAGGCCTGTCTCAACTTAGCAATGGGCGTGCAGTGGCCGGTGTAACGTATCTATTTTTATTCTCATTTCTTAGCGTGTTCGCGTTCTATGGGCCATCGTTAATTGCGGAACCGGCACCGACTTTGGAGACATTCGGCTTGGGTTCATGGATTGTGGTCACGTGTGCCTCTTTCTTGTATTTGGCTTCCTTGTTCAGCGCCTGGCGAATGCGGAGAAGTGCCTGATATGGACGACACCGTGCAAGAAAAACGAAGGTCATTGGCTCGAGTGCTCCTTCGGGCGGGACAAGGGGATGCCAGCGGTATCGTCACGGTCATCGCATCGGATGGCGAAGTGGCGATTCACCTGCTCCACGGAAAAATTGCTGGAGTCCATTCAAAGGGGGCTCTGGGCTGGGATCTCACCGACTTCTTGGTGGAAAGTGAGACGGTAGCCCCCAACGTGTTGGTTCGAATGAATCGGCGGGCGAAGAAGGCCGGAAAATGCTTGGAAGATATGTTGGTTCAACGAGGCGTGGTTCAGGAAGAGGTTCTGCAGCGTCTTGTGCAGGTCCAAGTCACCGAAACACTCTTGGCTGCGTTGGACAGGCAAGACGTGCAGATGAGCTTGGTCGACGCCGTACCCGAACCGACGCCTTACCTCAATCCAATTCCGGTTCCATTCCTTATCAAGCGATCGGTGGGACGACGGGAGCAGTTGCAGGCATTACGAAAACAACTGGCGGGTCCAAAGGCGGTGTACGACAAGGTGGAATCGACCATTCCACGTGTGCTGGGGGCCGATCGAGGACGCATCGAACTGTTGGAAGATACGGAACTGACCGGCGCGGATCGCTTAGTGTACTACCACTGCAACGGCGCGAAGACGGTTGAACAACTGATCTTTGCCTCTTGCTTGGGTGAGTTTGAAACCCGAAAATCTCTGGTCTGTTTGCTGGAGTTTGGGTTGGTCCACTTGGTCAATGAGGCAGGCGAAGGACAACGGCTTCAGCGTGAACACATATGGTGGCCACGGATTCTCAGGGCGGCATCCTATTTGGTGAGCATGGCGTTGATCGTTGTGTTTTGTTGGTGGTGGCCAGGCGTGCCTCAAGATCCCAAAACACTTGTGTCCGCCATGTCCGCACCATTAGAATTTCGGAAGCAGGAATATCAGACGACGCGAATTGTCCAGGCGCTCGAAGGCTATCGGCT
>CAUZBV010000437.1:0-3751 GCA_963578115.1 Myxococcales bacterium | reverse complement strand
GTTGTTCACACAGAAACCGGAGCTGGTTAGAACCACACAGGCTCCCTCACCATCGCACGTCGATGTCTGGCAGGTGCTGTCGCCCGCCGTGCAGGTGTAGGCCGCACCACCGCAGGCACCGCCGCTACATGCGTCGGTGTGGGTGCATAAATCGTCGTCATTGCACGGGGCCGTGTTGTTGGTGTTCACGCAGCCAGAACCCGAATCACAGACATCGTCCGTACAGGGGTTCTCGTCGTCGGTGCAGATTATCGGCGCCCCGGACTGACACTCGCCAGCCTGACAGGTGCCGCTTTCGGTACACACATCTCCATCGTCACAGACATCCCCATCCAAAAAGCTAACTTCGCACCCTTCCTCTCCGCAGTCGTTCTTCGTGCACGCGTTGCCGTCGTCACACCCTGCCAATGTGGGAAGGCAGCCCAACTTTCCGTCGACGTTTTCGACACACCGGTCACCGGTGCTACAGGGGGAGCCATCATCGCAGACCGCATCCACCTCGAGCCATACACGCCCACAGAATTTCTCCGTACATATCGCTTCTTCACAAGGAGCCAAGTCCTCATATACACCGCTGCAATCCACATTTTCCACACATGGGATTTCGTTCGCGTCCACATCTTCGGTGACGTCTGGATCGGATAGTGGGGGGTCCCCACACGACATAAGGAAAGCAAAAACAGACAATGTGATGAGATAGCGTTTCACAATAACCCTCGTTGTTTTCAAGCGGTTGCGACGCTGCGTGCAGGGCTCTTGCGCTCCATCAATGCGAGCGCGCCAGTCCAAATGAATCCGTGTGGAGCCATTATGCACTACCACACCAATCAATGGCAACCGCATCCCCAGTTCTCACGTTGGCGGCCGACGGAAATATCAATTTCTTGGATGCGCCGACGCCTTCTGTGGGAGAGCGCATCTCTTGGCAGCCAAGTTGCTCATTGAGAAATCAACTGGCGGTAATGCAGAAAATCGTGCCCATAACCGCCTTGGTTTCGCAAGAAAGCGTCGCAGCGTTCTCGAATCATCACCATCACTGCCGACCAAAAATATTCAACGCTGGGAAAGCATTCCGCCAACGCGTAAAAAACCTTCTTAGCGGCAAATCATCTTATTGGAGACTCAATTGGCCGTAATGCAGAAAATCTCGCCATTAACCTGTTTGCTTTGTGCACTTTTGCTGGTGTAGGCACGAAAATAGATCGTGGTGTCATGAGCATCATGCATTCGCACACAACTATAGTTACTGGCCTCCATCAGCCCAAACCCTTCTCCCACAAACGTAATACCGGCGACGTCGCTAAGAAATTGGAAATGACAGTTTACGTACGAATGAATGATCTTCATGCCACCCGGGCAGGCTGCCCCGCATTGCACATAGTTTCCAGTGCTGGTCGAGTTGCTGCATTCCACCTCCTTGATGGAAAAACCACCACCGCTCCCCGCGGCATCCACATAGGCTTTGGTCGCAGCGTCTGCATCGGCGGTCGGTGCGGCCAGGCCGGTGACCTTGTTGCTGCTCATGGCCAGGCTCCCGCTCAGGGTCCCCCCGGCCGTGGTTAAGTAGGGATGGTCGTGAGGCAACGCGAAGTTGTGCGAGTGCTCGCCGGTGACATACCCACCGTCCGAGACCATGCCCAGCACGTCAGCGCTGCTCAACTGGGTGTCGTCGTCGCCATCCGACAAGCCCGCGGGGATCCCCTGCAAGTCGCCAAACTGGCCCGTGCTCGCCACGATCGCCAGATCCGACAAGCGCGCAAAACCATCGCCGGCTATGACCGCGATCACCGCGTCCGAGCCGCCCACCAGATCGGCGAAGGTCAACCCGGTGATCTGCGCGAACAGTCCATCCAAGGCGTTCTGAACCGTCGCCCCGAGTCCGTTGGCCGCGTCGTCGTACGTCACTTGGGAGGCCGCGATGGTCACCGAGGCCGAGAGCATGGGGGTCTCAATGCAGGCCTCGCAATCCAAAGCCAGCGCTGTGTCGGCGCTCACACTGGCCTTGGCGTGCATGGCGTAGGGGACAGACGCTAGCGAGATCATGGGCAGGGCGTCCTGACCGGCCGATTGGATCTGCAAATACGCTGAGTCGCCTCCGAAGATGCCATCAGGAAAGGGGCTGTTTGCTGGATCGCTGGGGATCCGACTCGAAAAGACACCGTTTTTGACCGAGACCGCTTGGGTCTCGGTCCACAGCTCATCGCTGCCGTCGGTCTGACCATGCAACGAGAAGGTGATGTCGATGTCGGCGGTGACCAGGTTGCCGCCCGTGTCGCGCAACACCCCGTCCACGTTCATCTGAGACGGCGTTGCCCACACCGGCAGAGCCCACATAGTCACCAACGCACACATGCTCAGGTTTTTCCAACACATCCTCTTCCTCCTCGTTTCGCACGAACCAGGAATTGGGCCCGGGAGGTGCTGTCTAGTCGATAGGCAACCCTCTTCAGGCGCCGTTTCACATACCAATTGTTTGAGTTGCCAGGCTACCCAACGGACAGGTGCGTTGCAAGGCGATGAAGGCCTCTTTTCTTGTCCGAGAAACAGCCTCCCAACCGGCTCGATTCTAAGCATGGCCAGTGGAAGGGAAATCAGCTTCTTGGGTGGTTCGCCGTCCGGTTAGAACAGAGGATGCAGCGGACACACTCTTGGGAACACATGGTCCCGCCGTCGTGTTGGTGAAGTGGGCGGAACTCTGATAAAACCGCATCTCCAACAAAACCGTGGGGGTTTTCGTGAATGGTTTAATGTCTGCACTCATCGCCGCACATCTCGTGGCCACCGGACCCACTCTGCCCGTGGAGACCTGGGAGCTCGACAACGGAATGACCGTGCTGCTGGCGGAAGACCACCGCTTGCCCGTGGTCGCCGTGGAGATCCGCTACTTCGTGGGCTCGGCCAACGAACGACCGGGGCGTTCCGGATTCGCCCATCTCTTTGAACACTTGATGTTTCAAGGGTCGGCGTCGTACGACGACGAATACTTCAAGCCCTTCGAACCCATCGGGGGGAGCATCAACGGCACCACCAGCAAGGACCGAACCAATTACTACGAGCGCGTGCCCTCCAACTACCTGGAGCAGGTGCTGTGGATGGAGTCGGATCGCATGGAGAATCTGCTGCCCGTGCTCACCCAAAAGAAGTTGGACAACCAACGAAAGGTGGTGAAAAACGAGCGTCGCCAGAACTACGAAGATCGCCCCTACGGCGAGGTCTCGAAACACATGGCTGAAGCGCTCTATCCCCAGAGCCATCCCTATCACCACTTGACCATCGGCTCCCACGCCGATCTGACCGCCGCCTCGCTCGACGACGTCAAAGCGTTCTTCCGCGAATACTATGTGCCCGCCAACGCGGTGGTGACCATCGTGGGCGACTTTGAGACCCAAGAAGCCAAAGCGCTGGTGGACGCTTACTTTGGCGCCATGCCCGGGGGAAAACGAGCCAAAGATCCCCAAGCGACCCAACCGGTGCTCAGTAAAATCACCACCATAACCACAAAGGACCAGGTGAAACTGCCGGGCGTCTTTCTGGCCTGGCCCACGCCGGCGCTCTACGCGGAGGGCGACGCGGCCATGGATGCCCTGGCGAGCATCCTGACCGACGGAAAAACGAGCCGCCTTTACAAACCGCTGGTCTACGAGAAGAAGGTGGCGCAACAAGTGGTCGCCTACCAAGCGTCGAATCTTTTGAGTAGCTACTTTGTTATTCAAGCCATCGCCACACCCGGCACCTCCGCCCACACCCTCGC
>CAUZBV010000436.1:0-3763 GCA_963578115.1 Myxococcales bacterium | reverse complement strand
CGTTCCGCTGGGCCTACGGCTTTGGTGCGCTCCAGGCGGACAGCCCCTTCGAAGTGCACGTGGATGGACTGGACAATGTCTATGTGGCCGGATCGCACAAGGCCGATCTGACCATTGGCACGAACGTGCTGGTGTGCGACGGACCGGCCGACGTCTACGTGGTCTCCTATGATTCGGAGGGCACCCAATTGTGGGCCAAGAACTGGGGTGGAGACTACAACCAGACGCCGCGCGATCTCTCCGTCAACACGGCGGGGGATCTGTTCATTACGGGGAGCTTTCAAACCAGCATGGAGGCGGATGGCATCACCGTCATGGCGAATGGCGGAGGAAATGAGATCTTTGTGCTGGCGGTGGATGGCGTGACCCACGAGGCGCTTTGGATCCGCACCTTCACCGGCAATGGCAGCGATGTGGGCACGGCGATCGTGGCCGACAAATATCGCAACGCGGTCATCGCCGTCAGTTACAACTACGATTTGATTGTGGACGCAGAGGCCGGCATCACATTTGACAGCGGCAGCGGCAACTTCAACGGCGGTTTGGTGCGCTTGGATGACAGCGGCAACGTCTTGTGGGCCAACGAGTACGGCGGCACGGGCGGCGAAGAGATCCTCGGTTTGGACATGGACGGGGCGGGCAACATCTACGCCACGGGCGTCTTTTCCGACAGCGCATCCTTTGGCGGCGACACGCTGGTGAGCGGCGGTGGCCACGACGTGGTGATCGCCGGATACACGGGCGGCGGTACTCATCTGTGGTCGGTGGCGTACGGTGGCACCGGTTTTGATCAGGCCCAGGATCTGGAGGTGTTCGAGGATGGCATCTACATCACGGGTCGCTTCCAATACGATTTCGCTGTGGGCACCGAGGTGCTCAACAGCATGGCCGACAGCTTCGACCTCTTCGTTGGGCGTTTCGCCACGGCCGATGGCGCGACCGTGTGGGTCAAGACCGTGGCCGGTGAGGGTCTCGAACAAGGGAACGGCGTGGGCGTTGGCGGCGACGGTGGCGTCTTTGTGGGCGGATTGGTCGAGGGCGAAGTGACCTTCGAGGGAACCCTTAAACCCGCTCCGGGCAGCGGCACGGATGCGGCTGTGTTTCGTCTCCTACCCTAGTGTGATTTCGAAGGCTCCCCGCCGTTGCGCATGGGGGGCGTCAACGCTATGATTGACTCCTGCGAACGAGGGGGAGCGATGCGTCCATTGGGAGTGGGTCTGTGTTTGGTACTGTGGCTGGGGTGTGGCTCTAGCGCTGGGTCGGGCACAACGACAGACATGAGCGAAGCCATCCAAGCGCAATGCGCCAAACAGTGTACGAATCGGTCTTCGCTTCCGTGTTCCCCTGCGGGCATGGATCCGAGCATGTGTGAGGCGATGTGCGGTACCAAAGTCTTGCAGATGCCCATCTTTTGCCATTCCGAGTACTTGGCGTTGAACAAGTGCCAGGCCAAGGGCGACTATTACTACTGCCAGGGGGATCAGGTCGCTTCCAAAGGGGGCTGCCAAGAAGAGGGCCTCGCGATTCAGGAATGCCAAGTCGACGTGCCGTGCCAAGAGATTTGTGCGGCCAAGAGCACCTTGGGCTGTTCCGACCCGTCGTCCTCCAAATGCGTCAAAGCGTGCAACGCCAATGGCGAGGGCGATTTCAGCAGCTGCAAAACCGAAGTGCAGACGTTGAACCAGTGCCAGGCCAGCAACGCGACGGCCTGCAATGGCGAGGAATTGGCCATCGCCGACGCGTGTGTGGAAAAGGTCCTGGACGTGTCCGCGTGTTTGTTCAATTCCAACGTGTTTGAAGCGTGCGACGCGTGGTGCGTGGCGGCTCAGAGCATGGGGTGTGGCGACTCCTGTGTGGAGGGCTGTGAGAGCGCATTGGGCGAAGAAGAGTGCGGTGACCATTTCGACCAGGTCATGGAGTGCGGTTTCAACCACGGGGATGCAGCCTGCATCGATAACGCCTTGTTGCCCACGGGCAGCTGCGACGATGAGGTGGTGGATTGGCACGCTTGTTTGGCGGGAGAGCTGGAGTAGCGTTTTGAGACGACTGCCAACCATTGTGTGGATCGCTGCGTTGGTCCTTATCGGATGTGGTTCGGACAGCCCGTCCAACTCCAATCTCGACGTCTCGGAACCCGACACGAGCGTGGACGCGACCCCCGATACGCCGCCTCCGCCGGACGCGACCCCCGACACGCCGCCTTCACCGGACACGGCCCCGCCTCCTGACACGACCCCGCCGACCCCCGATACGGCACCACCACCACCGTCCCTCCCCGAGGTTTTGCAGGTGGACGGGGAGATCACCTGGACGTTGGATTTCTCGCCCGCGGCGGAAGCGGAGGGCTACGTGGACTGCAGCTACACCATGAAATACACCGGCCACGAGGATCGTTCCACACCTTGGCTGTGCCTGGATTGCTCGCCCATTGTACGGCTGACCGGTGAACTGCAGGACGGGGCCATGAACTGCTACATGCAAGTCGATGAGGCCGACACGCCGTCCACAGAATGGTTGGGTGTGGCCGATGGCCAATGGCACTGGACCGACGCGGTGGGTTATCGCCTCCAGACCCAGGGCAGCGGGACGGTCACCGACGAGAGTTGGACCTTGACGGGCACCAGCGAAGACACGGTGGGAACCCAACTTCCGGTGACCCGTTCCAGCACCGGCAGCCTGGCGCTGAGTACGGCGAACGCGGATCCCTTCTTCGGCATGACGCCGCCCGAGTCCTACGCCTGTGGGTGGCCGACCACGGATCTGCCGGCCTATGCTGGAGACTACACGCTTGCGTTGGGCCACGAGCTGCCCGACGGTGTGTTTGTGGATCAATGCGGCGAGCCGGTCCGGCTCCACGATCTCACCGGCTCCTATCTGGTACTCGACATCGCGGCGTTGGATTGCGATCCCTGCAAGGAGTCCTCGTCCAAGGTGGCCGATTTTGTGGCGTCCATGGCCGGCGACGGCTATGACGTGCAGTTCATCACCCTCATCACCCCCTCCATCTATTTGCACGAGGGGAGCGTGGCGGCCGAGCACGTTCAGGAGTGGGCCGAGGCCTTTGGATTGGACAGCCCGGTGCTGGTGGACCGGGGCTATATGCAGGTGGTGGGCGGCAGCCATTTCGGCGAGAGCGGCCTGGGCTACCCCACGGTGATTTTGGTAGCACCCGATCGCACGGTGTTCCACATGCAAAACGGTTTCTCAGGCTGGCCCGAGAAAGGCGATCACATTAAGGCCCACGCCGGCGCGAATCCTTGAGCCTTGTTTGAGGCTGTGCTAAGTCCGCTCACGTCTTGTAGACCCTGAACTCTTGGAGCGCTTGTGACCGAGAACTCTTCCCCCAATGACGCGTTTTGGATCCGCATTTGCGTGATCGTCGGTGTCGTCGTTTGCGGCGCCGTGGCGTTCTTGATCCTCGGGCCCCGGCCCGAGGGCCTGGCCGGTTCGTTGGACGTGTCCGGTTTGCCCCTGGTCAACGCCACCTTGAACGGCATCACCACGGTGTTGCTCTGCATCGGATTTTGGTTGATTAAACAACGTCGCTTCGACGCCCACAAGAACGTGATGCTGACCGCCTTTACCACTTCCAGCGCCTTCTTGGTGACCTACGTCATCTACCATTGGTTCAAAGCCGGTCCCAAGGTCTACACCGGGGATTTCCGCACCGTCTACCTCGTGGTGTTGCTCACGCACATTGCCTTGGCGATGGTCATCATTCCCCTGGCGCTGATCACCTTGTATCGGGGCTGGACCGACAACC
>CAUZBV010000435.1:0-3767 GCA_963578115.1 Myxococcales bacterium | reverse complement strand
GGCTGGGCTCGCTTCCGGATTGCCTACGGACGATTCACTGGTCAGTGCCACCGTGGGCTCTTCTTGGGCGCCGTCGGGTTTGTCGCCGGGCGGGGACGCCTCCGTGGGCGCGGTGGTTTTCACATCCGAATTGGATGTCTCGGCGGAGCCCACCAGGCTCTTGTCTGTCGTTTCCGCCCCCCTGGGTGTGGTTGGTGACTCTACGGAGGGGGTATTGGTCTCTGTGCCTGCCACCGCAGCGGTCTCTATCGCTGTGGATGCAGTCCGTGTGTTCTTCCTACCGTCTGCGGCTACATCGTGATCTCCGAACATCCAGATGGCGCCGGCTGTGAAGATCCCCGCGAGGACGGCCGCAGCGATGGCAATCATCCCAATCCGAAAGTGAGCGCGTCGCTGACGTCGTACACCGGGTAGAACCACTGAATTGGGGCTCATGGTGAATCCGGGCGTAGAGCCTGTTTCTGCGCGCGCGTTTTGTTCATCTTGGGTCAATACCCCAAAGAGATCGCTCCGGGAATTCTTGGACTGCTTCTTTTTCCGAAACGAACCGATGTCGATGAGACTGGACTCGACTGTTGTGTCGGTCTCCGCACCGGGATCGGGCGTCGTGCCCTTGGCGCGTCGCGAAGGTGGTGCTGGGGACTCATCGAGGTTGCCCAAGGAAAAGAGTACGGAGTTTTCGTGCCGCTCCCACACCATGTCGGCGTCTTCTTTGTTGTCGGTTTCCCCCTCCTCGTTACCCATGAAGAGTGCATCCAAGGTGGCACCCGTGTCGACCTTCGGCTCTTCTTCCCTTTCGTTGTAGTCGGCCCAAGGGGAGGGTTGTTCGACCGTGTGTTCGGGTCCTGAATCGTCGAAGTGTCTTGCGTCAGCGGCGTCCGTGTCTTCGGTTTCACCACTGGACTCTGCGGAACCCATCGGTACTTCTTCAAACTCCAAGGGTTGGCCGATGGCATCGATGGTCGACGTGCGACGTGGGCCCGGGTCAGAAGCTTCGTCGGCATCGCTGGCGGCGGGACCATCCGGTTCGGCGGGCGTGTCCGATTCCTCGGCAGACGGTTCACTGGCCTCTACGGGGGGGGCATCCGGCGTGTCTGTGGCTGCTTCCAGGGAATCGGTCGCGGAGGACTCTGTGCCTTCTTCGGTGTCGGGTAGTGTAAAGATCGTGGTGTCCGCTGCCTCCAATTCGACGTCGACGACGACCGATGCGACCGGCGCTTGTTCGGTTGCGGTTTGCGTCATTCCGGCCATGAAGTTCGAGTCGTCTGCAACGGTTTTGGCCGTGTCGTCTTGCAACTCGGCTGGTTCGCTGCTCTCACCGTCGTCTTGCAACTCGGCTTGTTCGCCTACGTCCAGGTCTGTTGCTGCCGCTGGTGGGTCTGGGTCTTCTTGGGTCGTGACGGCTGGCTCTTCTTCGGGAGGGGTTTCCGCCCCGTCCCCGGCAGCAGCGTCGGCTCTTGCTTGCAAGCGTTCCACGATTTCGGGGACCTCATGGGCGCTCTTCCAATCGGCCATCCCGCTGGTCCAGACGTAGGTGTTCGATGCCACTGTGCCGGAGTGAACGGCTTCCTCGAAGTCGCGGAGTGACACAGGACCGACCTGTAGCCCATCTTTGCCATAAAACCATTGGCGTTCGGTGTCCTCCGCGTCGGCGGTAGAATTTGCACTGACGTCGCCCACGATACCCGGGATATTCATGATGGCATCGCAGTTCTTGCAGCGAATCTTGAACACTCGATCGGCACCGACAATCTTGCTGTCTGAGATCGAGTATTGGGTGCCACATTGTTCGCACGTCAATTTCATTCCGCTGAATTCTCCACCGAGGGCAGCTACCGCGTCAACCTGGCTAGTATAGCGCAACCAGCGCATCCCCGAAACGCTTAGATCCCAAGAACACTTTGTTCTATGGGTTCTTCCGCGATTGGCTCGTTACTGAGATTTCGTGTCGCCGACCGGCACAACCCTAGAATGCCGCCGTCGTTGAGAGAACGATCGCTAAGTGTTGTGTTATTCCGTATCATGCGTATGCTTTTGCGTCTTAAGAGGGGATGGGAGAAACGCGTGTATCGATATACGGAGACGGACAAACAGTTTGTTCAAGAGAGGGCCAACGAATTTCGTGGGCAAACCGCGCGTCGCCTCTCCGGAGAATTGACGGAAGACCAATTTCGACCGCTTCGACTGATGAACGGTTTGTATCTGCAACGGCATGCCTACATGCTCCGAATCGCGGTACCGTATGGCCAACTCGACAGCAGGCAGATGCGAACATTGGGGATGATCTCGGATCGCTATGACCGTGGATTCGGTCACTTCACCACACGCCAAAACCTCCAGTTTAATTGGCTCAGCTTGAGCGATGTCCCTGATATTTTGGACCACCTCGCTGAGGTTGAGATGCACGCCATTCAGACCAGCGGGAATTGTGTGCGGAACATCACCAGTGATCCCATGGCCGGCATCGCTCCCGATGAGCTCCTCGATGTGCGTCCTTACTGCGAGGCACTTCGTCAATATTCAACGTGTCACCCGGAGTTCATGTATTTGCCTCGAAAATTCAAGATCGCCATGTCGGGCAGCCGAGAAGATCGGGCGGCGATTGCGTTTCATGACATTGGCCTGCGGGCCGTGGAGCGGGACGGCGTTGTAGGATGGCGTGTTCTTGTGGGTGGTGGGCTCGGTCGAACGCCGCGCGTGGCAAAAATGATTCGCGAGTTCATCCCCTTGGACGATGTACAGAGTTATGTTGAGGCCATCTTGCGTGTCTACAACCTCCATGGCCGCCGGGACAACAAATACAAAGCGCGCATTAAGATTCTCGTGGGTGCCTTGGGGGCGGACGAGTTTCGTCGTCAGGTGGACGCAGAATGGGCGCTTATCCAAGACGAGAAGCTCGACCTGGACTGGGTGGCGTCCATCGCCGAGCAATTTGATGATGTGGATTTTGATCCCAACGCGGCGCAGTTCAACCAGCATGAGGAGCGTCGAGTGACGGATCCTGGTTTTGACCGCTGGGTGACGATGAATGTGACCACTCACCGTGTGCCCGGATACAACGGTGTCTACCTCTCCTTGAAGAAAGTCGACGTGCCTCCTGGTGATCTAACCGGCGATCAGTTTCGCGCCGTCGCCGACCTCATGGATCGCTTCAATCAAGGCTATTGTGCGTCCGTCTACAACCAGAATCTGTTTTTCCAGTACATTCGAAATGAAGATTTGGGCGCCGTGTATGACGCGTTGCTGCCCGTGGGACTGGCAACGCCCAACATTGGCACCTTGCAAGACATGATCTGCTGCCCGGGACTCGATTATTGTAGTTTGGCCAACGCGAGCTCGATCCCTGTGGCGCGTGCGTTGAATGATCACTTTGCCAATTTGGATGAGCTCTACGACTTGGGCGAGATCCAGTTGAAAATGTCGGGCTGTATCAACGCCTGCGGTCATCATCATGTGGGCCACATCGGTATTTTGGGCATCGACAAGCGCGGCGAACAGTTTTACCAAATCGCGTTGGGGGGCTCTGCGGGTACCACGGATGACGACTACCCTGCCGTGGGGGAGATCATCGGCCCTGCCGTGTCACAAGATGACGTTCCGGAGACCTTGGAACGCATCGTGGATTGCTTTGTCGAGAATCGCCAAGGTTCGGAGACGTTCCTGGCATGTGTGCGTCGTGTCGGAATTGAACCGTTCAAGGTTTTTGTCTATGGCACGTGAAATGATCCTGGATGGCAAACTCGCACCCGCGAGCTATGAATTCTTGA
>CAUZBV010000434.1:0-3770 GCA_963578115.1 Myxococcales bacterium | reverse complement strand
CCCAGGCTCGATGCATGATCCTGTTGCGTTCGGCAGGGTGATCCGTCATGATTTCGCCTGGAAACGATAGGAGAGGATGCGAATGAGGACGCTTGGGTTGACACTGTTCTTGGGGATGCTGATGGTTGGATGCGGGGACGCGACGCAGAAAACACCGGATGCATCGGTGATTAACGATTTGGGGATGCCCGATTACGGGCAGCCGGACGACGGTCCGCCGATTGACACGGTACAGAATTGTCCGCCGGGCCATGCCTTCTGCAATGGCAATGAATTGTTGACGTGCAAGAGTGATGGTTCGGGTTACACCACGATCATTTGTCCTACCCAGTGCGACGAAGGCGAATGCCTGGATGCGTGCACCCCGGGGAGCGCCCAATGCAAAACCACCGATTGGTTGGAGACCTGTAGCGACGACGGGAAGGCCTCGATTCAGTTCTGTGAAAACGGTTGCGCCGGCGGCACGTGCACAGAGGTGCAGGTGTGTGTTCCCGACGAGATCTTCTGTGAGCCCGGCGGTGCCCGATTGCTGAAATGCGATTCCAAGGGTTCGAGTGCCGACAATCTTGAAGAGTGCCCCTATGGGTGCGACGAGGAAAACACCGCATGCAAGGCAGCAGCCTGTCAGCCCGGCGACACTCGATGCGCCGATGATGATCCCAACACGGTGGAGATCTGCAGCGCCACTCAAACGGGCTGGGAGAAAGCGACCACGCCTTGCAAAGACACGTGCGAGGACGGTGTGTGTGTGGTGTTGGCTTGTGACGTGGACGAGGTGCAATGCGGTCCATTGGGCGTGGAAAAATGCACGGAAACGCAAACGGAATTTGAGCTTTTGGAACCCTGCAAGATCGGATGTGTGACGGATGTGGATGGGAATCCAGCCTGTGCTTTGTGTGCGGTGGGCGAGGTGAAGTGTGACTATCAAACCGTGAAGTCGTGCGACGATGCGTTGGAAGGATTTATCACGGAGAAAGAATGCTCGGAGATCCAGTCCTGTGCAGAGGGTGCTTGCGTGGACACGGTCACGCTCAAGGAACAGAATCCGCCCGCCGCCAATTATCTGCTCCTACTCAAGGCCTTTGTGGATTGCTGGAACGACAAAGTGGAGGGGGCGTGTCGGGCCATCAACACGACCGGGCTGACGGTCGACATTTCAGCGGACGACATCAGCTACTGGTTTTGTGATCACGCCAAAGAGGCCGATTTCGATTCTCAAGACGACTATGCGGCGGCCAACGACATTGCGGGCTGTGGGTTGTTCAATGTGGAAGACATGGACTTTCAAACCAAGACGATCCACGGGGATCTCAATGGGGTGGAGTGTTTAGGGTATGCCAAAGATTGGGTGAACAGTAATGAGATTGTGATCAACGACTGTGAGGCATTCTAAGGCTGCGATGAAGAGGAGAGTGTCCCGATGACTCAGGCGATGGAGGGGCTTGTCGCTCGTCTGCTGCATTCAGGTGATGAGACCTTGGATGAGGCGGCGTTGCTTTCTCGTCTCTTCGTGGACGTTCTGAACACGCAGTACAATGTGTTGTCACTGAAAACGTATCGCGTCCCCTTAACTCTCGACGATCGGTCCATCCCCATCACGCCCTGCTTATCTCACGAAGCGCAGCTCCATGAACACGATCTGCCTCATGTGGGTGGGTATGTGCAGCACCGCGAGACGGGGCGACTGATGGGCTTGGTGTATGTGCCCCTCCTGCGCCGGATCATCGTGGAAGAAGAGAGCCCAGAGGCGGGACAGGAGATCGCGGAGATTTGCACGTTCCTCCGACTGTGCTTCCCGGAACATGACGTACGAGTGGCCCGGCTGCGGGCGTATTCAGCCTATGTGCGAGCGAGGGTGGTGGCTGAGGCACATTTGCCGCTCATCGACGTGCTGACGTCCGACGACCACGAGCCGGTCCAAATGCATCTCTCTCAACTCAACGGCATCGCGGTTCTGATGGAAAAAGAGTCGAGGGTGTCGTCGTGGGGGATCCGAACCGCCTATGCGCCCCTTGCCGCGGCGATGGCCTTTGTGCTGATTCTACTCTTCCCGAGTACGGCGGCCGGTGTCATGGAATACAAGTGGTTGGATTGGTTGCGGATCATCCTCTTGCTGCTCTTTGGCGGGTCGTTTCTCTACTACGGCCTCAAGGCAGTTCAACTCACCAAAACAGCGACTCGCTTGAACAAGCGAATTCGGGAATATGAATTTGTGTTGGATTGGCGTGCGCGCGCCGAGCGTCGGGCGGCCGCTTCGGGACCGACAGGGACACCGGACGAGCATTCAGTCAATGGGGCGAGCGCTGCCTTGATCGCTCGTCTTTGTGACGCCGCGGCTGGGAGCGAGGTGCGCTGTATACAGGAAGCCGTGCGACTCCGTTATCAGGCCGCCTTCGTTATTCTGGGCAAAGCCATTCCTTCCATGGACGAATCTCTCGAAGCCCTGTGTGCGCTGCGTTTGCAAGCCATTATGAACCAGCGAGATCGCATGGATGCCAGACTTTCACTCCTGGAGAAGAGCGGTCGGACGGCCCGGGAAGTGACAGAACGTGCGCGTCTGCAGAAAGCGCGCCAGGTGTTGGAGCACAAGGCCGGCATACTGCGGCGGGCGGTGGATTCGCCCTCGCTGGGTTGAGGAGCCGAGCTATTCCAACTCGTTGATGGATTGAATGATCCGGGAAATCAGTCCGTATTCCATGGCCTCGGAGGCGGAGAGCCAGAGATCCCGTCTGGTGTCGCGCTCTACATCTTCCAGCGCCTTGCCCGTGGCGTCTGCCACTTCCCGGTTGGACTTGTCTTTCATCTTAATGATCTCGCGTGCCGTGATCTCCAAGTCGGAGGCGGACCCGATGACTGCGCGGCCAAATCGTGGTTGGTGGAGCATGAACCGGGCGTTGGGCAATGACAACCGGTTCTCTTTGTCGACCGCGATCAAGATGGAGATCCCCATGCTGGCGACCAGCCCGGTACAGACCACGCGAACAGGCGCCTGCACGAAACGCAGGACATCCACAAACGCGTATCCATCGTTGACCGAACCGCCCGGCGAGTTGAGTACCAGCGTGATGTGTTTCTTGGCGTCATCACATTCCAGCGCCAGGATGCGATCACATGCATCTCGAACACTGCGCTCATTGACGCTGCCGGAAAAGAGGAGGATGCGGCTCTTGCGCGTTGCCTCCCAAATGTAATCTTGTGCTCTCTTGGGCGCTGTATCTGTCATGGCTCGCGACTCTACTCCATACCCAGCATTTCCACAAACTCCGATTCACTGAGGACTTGAACATCCAACTCCTGGGCTTTGGTGAGTTTGGAACCAGCGCCCGGTCCAGCCACAACCACCGTGGTCTTTGCCGAAATGGATCCCGTCACTTTCGCTCCCAATGCTTTTACCAACTGGCCCGCCTCGGCCCGTGAGAATTGTTCGAGGCTGCCCGTGAACACCCAGATCTGCCCCGACAGATCGATGCCGCCTGTGGGTGGTGACACAGCGACGTCCAGGGTGCGGAAGACCACACCGCCGTTGACCAAGCGCTCTATGAGCGATTGCACGGCAGGGTCGTCAAAATAGTCGTGGACGCTGGCGGCCACTTTCGGGCCCACCTCATCCACCCCCTCCAGCGAGTCCAGGGACGCTTCCTGCATCGCCTCAATGCCGCGGTAATGATCGGCCAGGACTTCGGCTACGTGGGCACCCACCAAGCGGATCCCCAAGCCAAAGAGTAAACGGGCCAAAGGTCTATTCTTGGACTCTTCCAACGCCTCGATCA
>CAUZBV010000433.1:0-3786 GCA_963578115.1 Myxococcales bacterium | reverse complement strand
TACTCTTGTTCGTTTCGTCGAACACAATCGCTTGTCCTGAAATCATTGTGCCGATGGATCCCCAAGACACCTCCCTTCGATCTCACCGGTGGCGTAAAGCGCTCAAGCACTACAAGGCGCGGCGGTTTGCCTCGGCGCTCAAACACATCCGAAAAACTGCGCGAGCCATCGAAAAGGAGGCCAAACCTCTTTTTCATTCCGTCGACAAACCCGCAAGCAATCGACGGATTCAACGCTGGCTACAACGTCATATGTACACTCGTTTCCCGAGTATTCTCACCAGCGGTGATGGTTTCACGTTCCCCGTTTTGGTGTGGTGGGCATGGGCCGACACCGCTTGTCGAACGGGCCACTTCCAAGAGGCAAAGCGTGCGCTTCTGAAACTGGCCCAGCTGCGCTCGGGCAGCAATATGCGCTTTCACCAAGCCTTGGTCGCCTTCCGTCTCAACGACATGGAAGGAGCCAGGAAGCAACTCCGTGCCACTGTGCCGGATCGGTACTTGAGCCCATATTTGGAGGGCCTGATCGCCGCGAAAAAGGGAGATGTGGCCGCCGCACGCACCAAGCTCCGCCAAGCCACGGACGCGGCAATCCTTCGTGAGCGCCGCGAGGCAGCGCAACGCGCGCTCCAATCCTTGCCGCAACAACACACACCGGATGACAGCCGATAAGCTTTCGGGTAAAGGAGTCTGTCCATGGGGGATCGTTCTCAGGCCAAAGCGTTTATCTCACGCGTCGAACCCGGTGAAGTGGCCGGGCGGAATCGGCATTTTCGCCTGCAAGCCGACACGTTTAACCTGCATTTTTCTTGTCGAAATTGCGTGCACTTAGACCCCGACAATCGACTCTGTTCGCTGGAGTATCCCAACGAAGAACTCAAACAGGCTGCTGAACAGGGGTGGGCGCTCACCGACGAGGGGGACCTTGTGTTTTGCAAGTACTTTGAGGTGCTCTGATGACCACAACCCTGCTCGTCACCGGAGCCGGAGGGCCCGGCGCGGTGAACATGACCCGATCGTTGCAAGAGGCAAATGGCTACCGCCTGATCGGCTGCGATGCATCCCAAGACTTTGTTCATTTGGCCCTGACCGACGAAAAAATCCTGGTTCCACGATGCAGCGATCGGGACGCCTATGTCGATGCAATTAACCGGATTTGCAAAGCATACGAAGTGGACTTGATTGTCCCCAACAACAGTCTAGAGGCCCACGTACTGTCCGCTGAGCGCAACACGCTCTCCGCCCCCGTGTACCTCCCTTCTGTGCCCACCTTGGACACCGCCAACAGCAAATGGCTCTCCTACCAGGTGTGGTCCAACGCCGGTCTACCTGTCCCCCAATCCTGGCTCATTGAAGACCGCGCACACGTGCGCGACGTCTTTGGCTCCTGCGAGCGTCGTCCTCTGTGGATTCGCGGTGCGGGCATCCCTGGGAAAGGCATCGGCGGCGCTGCCCTCCCCTGCCGCAGCTTGCTCCAGGCAGAGGCCTGGATCGACTATTACCAGGGATGGGGCCACATGATGGCGAGCGAATTTCTTCCCGGCGCCAACCTGACCTGGATCGGCTTGTGGAAGAATGGTGAATTGATCACCAGTCAGGGTCGGGAGCGACTGGCCTATGTGATCCCCCACGTAAGTCCGTCGGGAATTACGGGCGCGCCCGCTGTTTCACGAACCGTGCACCGGGACGATCTCAACACATTGGGTCCGAAAGCCTCCTTGGCCATCGACAAGAACCTCACCGGTGTGTGTTTCCTCGATTTCAAGTGTGACGCCCATGGGGCACCTCACCTCACGGAGATGAACGCGGGCCGTTTTGGTACCACCCATCATTTTTACACCGTCGCCGGCGTCAACTTTCCTGATTTGCTCGTTCGGCTGGCGCTCGGACGCCCCGTGAGCTCGGACGACTCGCCGCTGCCCCCATTCAATCCCTTGCCCGAGGGCTTGACCTGGATCCGTACCTTGGACGCTGGCCCCGTGCTCTTGCAACCCAACGAGTCCTTGTCCGGAATCGTCCAGGCCAGCGATCTCACAGACGTCTAAATCCAATTCTTCACCGTTGATTTTTGACTGACTCCGCAGAGGCCCGTAGGCTTTCGGTCATGAGGGTTGGCCTTACAAGCGTGGTGATTGGCGTTGTCCTTTGGTGCGGTGGCTGTCCTTCCGACTCGCCGCCAGCCTCTGTCGACGCACCCCTGCCCGACTTCGGAGACAACGATGTGCCCACAATCGATGGTTCCGATGGTCAGCCATTCGACGACATCGCTGAATCGAGCTGCATTCCTGAGTGGAGCTTTGAACGCACCGAGGGAGGCATCCCCTCCAGTCCCGTGATCGCGTCCGATGGGGTTGCGGCCGTGACGGCCGGCGACACCTTTCGGCGAATACGTGCCGACGGACAAGAGGACTGTACGCTGATCGTTGGCGGCTCCCATCTTGGCAATCCATCCCAAAACAAGCCGGGAACGTATTTCATGGGCACCGCCACGGGAGACGTGGTGGCCATCACCAAGAATTGTACGATGAAGTGGCCGATCCCTTTCGACTCCGGCGATACGCATGCGGTCCGCCATGCGCCCGCGTTGCAGGGGAACGATGTGCTCTTTGTGTTGGACGAAAAACCATCGCTCCACCGGCTCAGCGATTTGGGGGACCACGCCATCGAGGATTGGTCGTATGTGGTGCTCGACGAGTCGATGCCGAGTGCGAGCCCCGCCTATGCTGGAGGTGAATCCCCCTTTGTTGTGTTCGCCTCACTCACCCAAATCACGGCCGTCCAAGCGACCGGATCCAAACGTTGGGCGTACGATGTGACGAGCTTGTCCGAAGAGGAGGGCTGGGAAATCACATCCAACATCGCCTTGACCACCCATGGAGACGTGGTTTCAGCCGTCGGTCTGCGCCAAGGCGATGCTCACAGCAACAACCAGTTGCTCCGACTCCAGGCGGACCCCACCCCCGGCGGAGACTCCGTGATCATGCCTGGCTGGCCAAAACCCCTCGCCCTCCCCTTGGACACGGTCAATGGCGTAGTGATCGGTGCGGACAACTCGTTCTATCTGACGACGGCGGGACATGGCATCCTTCGCTTGGACAGCGATGGAAACGAACTGTGGCGCTTCGTCGGGGAGTCGGAGTCGCTCCGTATTGAGGCCGTACCCACGCTGGGCGATGATGGAAGCGCCTACTTTGTCTCCGAGCCCCATTTCTTCTACAGCGTTGACACGGCGGGGAAGCAACTCTTTCGCTACGAAGCCCCCAAGGGAGGAGAACTGGCCAGCACGGCCCCCGCCATTCACACCGATGGCCGTGTCTTGGTTCACTTGGGAACTCAAATCCTCGCGTTCACCTGCACTGCTGGAGGACCCGCCTTTTCAAGTTGGCCACGCTATCAACGCAACAATCGGGCCTCCGGAAACGTCACGGAGGCCAATTGACGTCCGAGCACCAGCCAAGGCCCATGGCCCACGCCATGATGTGCCTAGCGGAGGCGCACGCCGCCCTTTCACCAGGCTGCGCGAAGACGTTTACAGCACCCAAACTTGCCAAAGCTGGACGTCCATTGCCTTGGGTGCTGGGTTTGGGAACCACAACCATCATTGCGGAGCCGTGGAGTCATCTTCACAAACTCCACCGCCGTAAACGTGGGTTCCGGTTCATTTGTGACCGCCTACGCGTCCTCATCGCGTCGGTCAACACAACGCCCACGTCCTCAGCCATCACACTGCAAGTCTGGGAAGACGAGGGCACCATTGACCGGCCACTACTCGAAAAGGTGGCCCGCC
>CAUZBV010000432.1:0-3799 GCA_963578115.1 Myxococcales bacterium | reverse complement strand
CATCCAAGGCATGGTGGCCGATCCACTGGACGCCACACGATTTTACGCCGCCTCGTCAGAAGGCCGTTTTCTCGTCTCCTCAGACCGCGGAAGTAACTGGGAAGCAATCAACACGGACTACCCCGACGCCACCAGTCTGGCCATCGACCGAGGGGGTAGCAACACACTCTATGTGGGGACCACTGAAGGCGTGTGGCGCTCCATGGATGAGGGCCAGACCTGGGAGCCGACCAGCGCACTGCCCGGCATCACAATGAGCGTCGCGACCCAGCCCGGTTCTGCGGGCGTCGTGATGGCGGGGACTACCGAAGGGCTCTTCCACTCCAGTGACTCGGGAGGCTCGTGGCTCCAGCGAAGCGATGGCCTGTCCTACGACGACATCACGGTGTTGGAATGGTCCGACGCCGATCCAGACACCGTCTTGGCCGGCACCTACAAAGGCATCTTCATCAGCCGAGACGGCGGCACATCCTGGCAGAGCCGAAATGACGGTCTGAGCAACACGGACACCGGCGCCATCGCGGCATCTCCCACTGACACCGACCATTTTGTGAGCGCAACAGCCGACTGGTGGTTCAACCTCAAGCCGGGAGAGCACACCCACTTTCAGGGGCAAAAACATGCCATCCCCGGCACCTTCATGACCACCAATGGCGGGGAGAGCTGGGCATCTCTGAGCGCCAGTTACCAGGATCGAGACGCCTACGCTCTGGCCGTAGACCCGGCCGAACCCACCACGGTGTACGTCGGCACCATGTGCTCGCGAGGATTGTTCCGTTCCGACAATTTGGGAGCCACGTTCACCCACTTGCCGGCGCTGGCTTCGCACTACACGATGCGGATCGAAGTGTCGCCGTGGGATGGGCGAACGGTGTACATGACGACAGCCTTTGGGATCCATCGAAGCAAGGACGAGGGCGCCACTTGGTTGGACCTCATCCAGGGTGGACACTTTCATGGCCTCGCGGTGGCCCCAGACCAAACCATTTATGCCGGAACCGCTCCGGCCGAGGGGGGGGCGGCCGGAGGCGGTGGCAGAAGCGGCACAGTCAACGGCTTGGACCTGGATGGAGCCCATGTCTTTCGCTCCGATGATGGCGGGGAGACGTGGTCCAACCTCACCGAGGGTCTCCCGGACGAGGACAACGCCGCTTCGGCCATCAACACGATTGTGGTTGCGCCCAGTGATCCCAGCATCGTTTACCTGGCTTCCGACGAAGTACACGGGATGAACCCATCCCAGATTGCAGAACCGATGGGGGTATTCCGGTCCGACAATCGAGGAACAAATTGGACGCAGCGAAACGATGGATTGCCCGCCAAGGCCGTCGCAGACATGGCTGTCGATGCCAACAACCCCGAACGAATTTTTGCGGCCACTCGCCTCGGTCTGGCCCGCTCCAGTGACGGTGGGGTGTCGTGGACACGGGTCCTACCCGAGCGTTCCACCGCCGTCAGCGTGGGCGACGACGGGCTCGTGGTTGTGGGTGCGTATGGAATCGTTGCGGTGTCCACGGACAACGGAGACACCTGGCGCGAGGTCCATGGAAACCTTGGGGGCCACGCGGTGTGGGATGTGGTGATCGTGCCCGCCCACAATGTGGTGTTGGCCGGTGTTCGGGACCGTGGGCTAATGCGAATAAAACTCAGCTCGGTGACGGCGACGTTGCCGTAGCACGCCACTCCCGAATCACTTCAGACCAAAATACGCCATTCCGACCGCCTCGAGCCCTTCCGGCGGGTACCCGCGTGGACCTTGGTACTTACGGCCGTTGATGAACATGGTCGGTGTAGCGCGAACCCCGGCTTGTTGACCCGCCCGGAGGTCCGCCGCAACAACCGCCTGGTGGGACCGCTCATCCAACGCTTTCTTGAACGCCACCATGTCCAACTCCAGTTGCTCTGCGTAGCGCTCTAGATGCGGTCGAGCCAAGGCTTTTTGATCCAGGAATAACCGATCGTGGAACGCCCAGAATTTGCCTTGTCGGCCCGCTTCCACAGACGCCTCGGCCGCCAACTGCGCATCGGCGTGAATGTTGCTCAAGGGAAATTGTTTGAACACAATCTGTACGTCGTTCGGATAACGGGCCTGGAACGTTTTGACGGATGGACCCACCCGTTTGCAGAAGGGTCATTGGAAGTCCTCAAAGACAACCACTTGCACGCGCGCACCCGGCTTCCCTAAGGTGGCGTTACCCTGGGTGTCAAATCCACCCACTGAGGGGCCCAACTGCTCGAAGACCTTTCCGTCCGCGACGATCTCGTCGTAGCTCTTGCCCCGGGGAGCGTTGGCCAACTGCTCTTGGACCAACGCTTTCATCACGCCATACGATTTCTCTCCGCGCGTTCGGACACCATTGACCAATATGTTGGGCATGCTGTGGGCACCCAACCCATTGGCCAGCAAAGCATCTCGAAGCACTTGGGACCGGAAACGTCCAGACGCCAACGCCTTTTTGAAACGGCCCATGTTCACGCCCACTTCTTTGCCGATCACTTCGAACGTCGCCTGAGTGAGCGGGGCCGTGCTCGCGGCGAGCCGATCATGAAACTCCCAGAACTTTCCCTGCTGCCCCGCTGCCAGCGCGGCCTCGGAAGCTTGAATGGCTCCGGGGCTGCCCGGAATGATCTTGTGTTTGAACACGACGCGGACCTTCTTGCCGAACTCTGTGACGAGTCGTCGTACGTTGGGCGCGAACGCCTTGGACGTCGCGTTCTCAAAATTGGAGAACACCACCACCGTGACCGGCGCATTTTTTGGGCCCAACTGGGCGTCCTTGTCACTCACCGTGACGCGCCATATTGGGTCGGGTTTTTCCGGTGCCGGCTTGGGGGCTGCCGATGGAGAGTTTGTTGGTACCGCGTTGAGCCTTTTGGAAGGGATCACAGTCGGTGGTGTAGGTGCCGCTTTGGCAGGTGGTGTGGGTGCCGCTTTGGGGGGCGGCGTGGGAGTCGGGGTCGGCGCCACCGGAGCGAGGGTGGGTTGCACAGCTTGTGGCGCTGGTGTGGAATCCGAAGCGGCTTGGGCGGACGTGGACATGTGCTTGGCCAGCCACTCCGTCGCTGGGTCGCTGCCGCTGTCCATGCTGGCTTCCCAATGCCGCCCTACCGTGATTCCCACCACAAAGCACACAACCACCAGGGCAAAACCCCACCGTCGAAAGGGAGAGTCGTCGAACGACGTCTCCGCGGAGGCATCCCTTGCCAGCGCTTCGCCAACGCTTTCGTGGGTCGAAGCACCGGGAGATTCATGCAGAAGGCGTGCCTTTTGCCCTTCAAACTCTTGGTTCGAAAGCACCCCCTGTTCTTGGAGCGCGGCCAACTTCTTCAACTCGTCTGCTACACCAATCATGCGGTCATTCCTCGTGGATTTCACTCGGCACAGGTCCCATCATCGACCGGATTATACGGGCGAGATTCCAGTCCGACAAGACCCCTATTCGACGGGATATCGATAGTGGATGATCACGTCGTCCACCACGCTGCCTGGGTTCGAATCACTCGGTTCGGCGAGATGCATGCGAAAGCGCACAAAGGCCGCCACCGGCAACGTAGCAGGATCCACCGCCCACCCACTGGCGTTGCTTTCGTCCACCTGGCCGTCCACATCCGCTGGCGCCACTTGAACGTTGACGATGTCGAGGGGACTGCCGCCGATCGTTTCAATGGCCGTGAGCACACAATCATCGCTCTCCAGGGCAACCCACAGACTCTCGGCGTAGGTACCAAAAGAGGGATCGATCGCTCCCCGCGAGAAACTGCCGTCGCCGATCAACACCGATCCGGTGGCCGAGAGGGT
>CAUZBV010000431.1:0-3814 GCA_963578115.1 Myxococcales bacterium | reverse complement strand
TGTACTGCGGGCACGCTGGACGCCTGTACGGGGCAAGAGACTCCTTCGGTAGAAGCGTGTGGTGATGGCGTGGACAACGATTGCGATGGGGACACCGATGAGGGCTGCTCCTCCGGCGGTCCCACATGCGCTGCCACCTATGCCGGTTGCACCCAAGCGAACTTTGACGCCAATGACAAAACCAACGAAACGGGAGTCATTGAGGTGGAGATCGTCAGCAGCTCGAAGCCCTACTCGCCAAAATGCATCAAGGTCAAGGTTGGACAGACGGTTCAGATTGAAGCCACCGGGTCCCATCCCTTCAAAAAGGTCTGTGCGGAAGATGACGTCATGGATTCCCAAAACGGAGACAAAAGCAATGTGTCCTTCACGTTTGCAACCGCTGGGTATTACAACTATCGGTGCAAGTCTCACTCTTCCATGAAGGGCAACATCCAGGTGGTTGAGTAAAGAGCGGCACTTTGTTGCCGCCGTGAGGGTCTGTCCGTAGACTACTCTTACTCTATGACGGACACAGTCCAGGAGAAGGTCATGCGTACGATGAAGTGGATGATGGTGGGTTGGATGGTGTTCTCGCTTACGGCGTGTGGCGGTAGCTCCAATGGGGACACCGATACAACCGAGCCGGATACGTCCAAGCCGGATGGGGTCGAGCCGGATACACCGGAGCCCGACGTCATCGTGTCCGATCCGACCTGGACCAACGACATACAGGCGATTGTTGCGGCCAGTTGCAGCGGTGCGGGCTGTCACACAGGTGGTCAGAACGGTGGCGCTGTGAACTTCGACAGTTATGCCAACACCCAGGCCATGAGCACAAACGTGGCTTGTTATGCGGGGCTGACGGTCGGCGAGGTGATGGCGCTCAAAGTGGCCCCCTCACCGCCCTGCGGGATCCAGATGCCCATCGGAAAGCCCATGTTGTCTTTGCCCGACCAAGCGCTCTTTGAGGCCTGGGTCAACGCGGGGATGCCCGAATAGATCCGGCTACGGGTCTCGCCGCAAGGGGAGCGTGAGGCAGCGCGGTCCACCGCGCCCACGGCTCAATTCGGATCCTTCGATGGCCACCACAAGACGTCGTTCAGGTTGATTGAGTAACAATGTGGCGTTTCGGCAGAAAGCCTCGGGCGTGATCACTTCGAAACCGTGGTGATTGAGTTGAGTTAACGTGCGCTCATTGCGCGCATAAAGAAGGATCTTACCGGGCGCCAAGGCAAACGCGTTGGCCCCGTCGCTCCATTGTTCACGGCTTTGATGGGATGGGTTGTCGCCACCACAGAGAATGGGCTCGAGGCGGAGCCCATCTTGAGCGAGCACGTCCAGCAGCGATCCCATCCGTTCGTGTGTCCCCCCCTGCCGGTCCATCGAAGCGATCTGTAGCGCTCCTTTTTGTGCGACCAGTGGCGAATAGACCAAACATTGGTTGTGGTCCACCAGGGTGAAGATGGTATCCAGGTGCATGGTGGCGCGGTGGGCTTGAATCTAGACCAGATACACGACTTCGATGTCGTTTTGAAGCAATGCAGAGGCGGCGGCTCGGGCGCTCTCTTCCGTGGTTCGTTCGCTGACTCCAATGGCCACGTGGTTGGGTCCCAGCACCAGGATGTCACCCCCTTCAATCGCGGGATCCGAGACCGTGCTGCCAATGTCGACGACTCGGACGCCTTCCCACATTGGATGATGTTGGAACAAGGCGCGTGTAATCGCCATTTCCCGTCGCCGGGCATGTTTTCGGGCATAGGTTAGGACCACTTGGTCACCAACAATGGCCGCAAGATCACGCGTAAAGATCAAGTTGGGTACTGGCCATCGTAGGATGCGACTCCCATCGGCCAGTGTTCCACGGGTGAGTGCTTTGACGAGATTGTGGGCATCCAGATCCATGAGCCGGGTTCGGTCACTTTTGGACACGCTTTGTCCCCAACAGCGTTCATCAATGGCGATGCTTTCACCGATCACCTGCTCACGAACGTCTTGGTTGTGGAGCAACGTTCGGAGTAAGTCGCGGACTTCAAGCGTCTGATCCCGTCCACAGGTGGCTTGAAGAACCTGAACGATTTGGTCGTGTTCTTTGCGTAGACGGGACAGGAGCACCAGATCGTCGAAGAGGAGGTAGTCGGGGTTGGGTCCCAGAACTCCGTGTTCGTTGGTGCAGTGGGCGACAATATTGTCGGGAGTCATACCGTCCAGTTCCGAACCTGGGCGGTGTATGACGACCTCTCGGAGTCGTCCGAGCTCTCCTTGGATGCAAGGCCTCATCTATCGTCAGCGTAGTGCAGATGGGGTCGAATGAAAACTTCTCCCCATGATGTGGCTACTCGGTGCATTTGACTTTGATGTGATAATCACCCGATGCGCCGTTCATACCATCGACGACAAAGTAGTAGGTGACACCCGCCATGGCCAGGAAGTTCACCTCGTAGGATCCGGACAACAAACAACCATTGGATCCGCATTGGTTGTTCTGGTCTTGGAGGACAACGATTTGGTGTCCCGTGAAGGCTTGAGGCAGGCTGACGGTCACGTACTGCATCTTGCTGGATTGGAAGGTGTACACGAATTCGGGACCGTTCAGCACGTCGCCGCATCCGTAATACTCCATTTCGTTTTCGGCCTGTGTGCCGCCGGTTTTCCAGTACACGCTCAGCCCACAATAGGCGTTTCCATCGGGCGTGCAGAGTTCCACGCATGCGCTGCTGTCGACACAACCCGGATCAGCGCAGTCGATCAGGCCATTGTTGTTGTTGTCGACAAAATCAGTACAGTCTTCCCCGAATGTGCAGACCGGATCGTTGGTGCAGTCGCTGTCGTTACAGTCCTGTTTCCCATCCACGTCATCGTCCACGCCGTTATTGCAGTTGAACTCAACCGACGTGTCACACGTGACAGAGACATCGAATTTCCCGTTGGAACCGAGCTGGCCATCGACCACCACGAAGTACTCTTTTCCCGGTTGTGCGCCAAAGGCCAAACTCTTTTCTCCATGGCCCACGCACGCCGATGGTACGCAGCCCAAGCCAGTATTTTCCAACACGAACACATCGGTGTCCGCTTCTTCACTGGTCAGATCGACGGCCACCCATGTCGACGTGGTGGCTACAAACGACCAGGCATATTCTTTCCCAGAATAGTCACCAGCAGCGCAGGGCCAGACCGCGATGTTGGATGACGAGCCAAACGCATCATTGGCCCATTTCTTTTGAAATGTTCCGCAAGGCAAGGGATCGGTCGCGGTGCATACGCAGGAGGGCAACGGGGTGCCCGTACAGTGGCCGCCAATGCAGATGTCACCATCTGTGCAAGGATCGCCATCAAAGCAAGCCCCCCCATCATTAACGAGCTGCAGTTGGCACGTGCCCGTCAGCGGGTTGCATTGGTTGGCCATGCAGTCCGTATTGGCGCTGCCGTCACATGTGACGGTGGTCGCGGGATCGGGGATGCACATGTGATTCATGCAGATCATGGGCCCAGTGCAGGGGTTGTTGTCTTCGTAGGGAGCGCATTGGGCGGTGATGTCGCAGACGCAGAGATCTTGCAATCCCACGCATACGCTAGACTGACAGACATCGTTCTGGGTGCACACGTTGCCGTCGTCGCAGGGTGCATTGTTGGGCATGGAAGAGCAGAGACCTGTCACTGGGTTGCAGATCTCGTCGGTGCAGGGGTTTTCGTCGTTGCACACCACCGGTTGGCCCACGCAGCCATTGTCCGAACAACGGTCATTGATCGTACACAGGTTGCCATCGTCGCAGACGGCGCCTATGGCCAGCGGACTGTCTGTGCATTGTCCTGTGGTGGGGTTGCATGCACCGGC
>CAUZBV010000430.1:0-3852 GCA_963578115.1 Myxococcales bacterium | reverse complement strand
TAATGTCCACCGTGCTGGTGTCTGGTGGCGGTGGCGGTGGCGGTGTCGTCGTATCTCCTGCATCTGCAGGCGGCTCGTCACCTTTGCAACCGGTACACCCTGCGTTTTCTCCATCGTACGCCTGGCACACAAAAGCGCCACCCGCATTACTTTTACAAGCCAATCCACAGGCGCAACGAACGTCCAGTGAACAGAGCTCTCCCGATTGCGCCGTACCGGCATCACAGACGTTCGGGCATTGGCCGGCCTCGACAGTACAACTACTGCTGCTGCCACCGCCACCACAACCCAAGGCAATGATCGCCACAAGACTTGCCATACTCAGTACGAATAGATTCTTCATGCTTTCCTCATGCCGCTCGTCGGAGCGGGTCGTCTCTGCTCACACCCATCACGTTGGGTCGAACCGTGCGAACGACAAAAACCTACCCGAAAACGGTCCGCGCTTCAAATGATTGCCGCATAGAAACGTGAATGTGGACGCCTGGAAACAATCGGCGTGGACACCCTGACACACATTCCCTCAGGGAAACCCGTAACCATATAAAATCAAAAGACTCTTCAAATTGGCAGCCTCCTTGCAATGTCTTCGGGCGTGAATCAACCCACCCAAGGAGCAGGCTTCATGAAAGAGATCACGCATACATTGATTGGATTCATCATCGTGATGGTCAGTGCCGGTGCCGTCGCCAACGAGCCGGTGCACCCCAGTCCCAGTGCTCAGTCCGCATCGTCCGGGCGTGGACTGACGCTCACCCCAGTCGACCAAGAACCGGCCGATGGCCGCAAGGCGATCACCGCCGCCCAATTGGAGAAGCTCCGCAAAGCCGTTCGAGAAAAAACGCAAAGTCGCACAAAACATTTTGAGCTCGTCCGGGGACTCATCCGGGCCGGTGCACTGCAAGAAGCGGTCGAGGCAGCGCAGGAGTGGCGGAAACACGACGCCTACAACCTGGTGGTGGTTCGCATGCTCGGCGACTTGTACACCGAGTTGGGCCAGACCACCAAGGCCCGACGCATCTACTCCGCCGTGGTCGAATTGCTGCCCACCGACGCCCGCGCTCATCGTGCGTTGGCCACCGTGCTCAAACAGCGTGGCGACTTGGACGGCGCCTACCAACGACTGATGTCCGCGTTGACCCTACAGCCCAAAGACGCTCGCATCGCCTTCGAGCTGGCCGACGTCGCCCAACGGTTGGGGCGACTGGATGAGGCGAAGCAGCGTTTTGAAACCATTGTGGGTGAATCCAAGCTGGCCGCGAAAATTCGCTACCCGGCCAAGCAGCGCTTGGGCCAAATCCTCGCCACGCAGCGTCGACGTGCGGCGAGCGAGGGCAACACCGCCCGATCTTCCGCCCTCAAGCAGCAGTTGGCCACGCTCAAACTCGCCGGCGGTGTGGAGAACGACATCAAGATCTACCTCTCGTGGGACACGGACCGCACCGATGTGGACCTGTGGGTGACGAATCCGGCCGGTCAGAAGGTCTTCTACAAAACGAAAAAGGGGCGTTTTGGCGGCACCCTCTACGACGACGTCACCAACGGATACGGCCCCGAAAGTTTCACCGCACGCGCGGCCGTTGCGGGTATGTATAGCGTGCATGTGAACTATTTCTCGGGCGGGCGCGGCACCTTCAAAGAAGCCCGCGGTGAAGTCATCGTGGTGCTCAACGAAGGGCGGGACTCCGAAGAACGAATCGTCTTGCCCTATCGTCTCTTTCGCCCGGGTCAAACCGTCACCGTCGCGCAAGTTCGTGCCCAATAGGAGGATTCCAATGCGTCAACCCATGATCCATGCGTCTATCTTCGTTCTCTTTCTCTGGCTGGCGTCTTTGATCGGCGCACTCACCCTGACCGCCGGATGCGGCGGCCCGGCGGCAGCCATTGCCTCAAAGACCATGCCCGCGGCCCCTTCGTGGAAGGCATTGCCCACCCCTTTGGTGGTGGAGCAGAGCCCCAGTGCACTGGAGGTGAAAACCGACACAACGCCGGATTGGACGGCCGTGCGGGCAGGCGATTCGCTGCTGGGAGTCACCCATCTTCGGACCGCACAGGGCCGCGGCGCTGTGCTTCGTTTGGACGAAGACACGGACGCCACGGGACGTATCTGGCTTCGAGGAAACACGACCCTTTGGTTGGGGTCGAAGCCCACCGGCGAGCTGTTTGTCCGATTAAAACGAGGGGAAGGGCGGGTTTCTCTCTTTGAGAGCACGCCCAAAACTCACGCGCAGGCAGACGGACAATGGGTGGACATCACCGGCCGGGATGCGCTGCTCGTTCGCGAGGCCCAATCGTCCCGCACCCGCTTGGTTTGGACACGCGACAATGTGGCTTCGGCCGACTGGTCACTGGCCATGGACGCGGTTCCTGTGGCCGCAGGCGTCGGCACGCTTCAGGCCCGACCCACCACCGGCGACCCGTCGTTCCTGACGTTGAACGCGCTCATGGTCGACGGGCGTCGCGCCGGAGAACATGTCGCCATGCGCGTTGAGCACGTGTTCTTCAACCCAACGGACGCCCGCATGGAAGGCACGTTCCGTTTTCCGCTCCCCGACGGCGCCATCCTCACGGGACTGGCCATGGACATCAACGGGCAGCTCATGGAAGGAGAAATTGTTGAAAGGAACAAAGCCAAGAAGATCTACCAGAGCATTGTGGACAACATGCTCGACCCGGCCATCTTGGAATGGGAACAGGGCAACACCTTCAAGCTTCGGGTGTTCCCCATCGAACCGCAAAGCGACAAGCGGGTGGTCCTGCGCTACTTGGCCCCCATTGAACATTCCGCAACCCAAACTCGCTTCACCTATTCCACCACAGCCCCGGCCATGCAAAGCGCCATCGGTCGATTCCAACTGTCTTTCAACGGCCGTGTTGTGGTGGACAAAAGAGCCTATCAACCGACGGGGGACGTGGTCATTCCGATGGACGGAGAGCCTGGAACCACCACCATTCTTCGGGAGACGCGCTCGGACGGCAGCGTCTACACGGCCATTCAGGTTGTCCCGGATTGGTCGCTCATTCGTGACCGGCTTCAGCATCAACGGCGCCGTCTCCGACGAGACCGCCGACGCATGATCGTTTTGCTCGACACCTCCCGAAGCGCCCTGGAGAGTTACCCCTTGGCGCTCGAGGCGCTTCACAGCCAACTGGGGGCGCTGCGCCGATCCGACGAGTTTCTGGTCATCGCTTCGGATGTCACCGCACGCACCCACGTCGACGCCTTCCAGAGAGCGGTCGATGACAATATGGCCGACGCCATGGTCTTTGCCCGGTCCATCGCACCCGACGGCGCCAGTGATCTGAGCGCCGGTTTCGAACGCACCGCACGCCACATTCGGGCCCAAGCGTCCGGCCGTCAACCCGAGGTGATCTACATTGGCGATGGCACCGCCACGTGGGGCGTGACCGAGCCCAGCGCCCTACGAAACGCCCTGCTTGGCCACTTGGATGGCGCGACCTTCTCCGCAATCTTGGTGGGCCGGGGCGCCAACAGCGAGCTGCTTCGTGCGGTCGCCGATGCCAAAGGAGGTATCGTCACCAAACCACGAACCATTGTGGACGTGCGACGCTTTGCGTTGCGCCTCGCCCAACAGTTGGACGGGCCCCGCTTCCAAAACGCCCACATCAAGACCGACGCCCCCCACCAGATCCACGCGCCGCAGCGGCGAACATTGTTTCCAGGCGATCGTCTGTCCGCGTTGATCCGCACCCCTGCAGGCGCGACGCCGCCGGACCGAATCACGCTCGTTGGCACGCTGGGCGGTGAATCCATTGCCCAGACCATTTCACTCCTGGACGCGCGACCTGGCCCTTTTGTGTCCGAACGCTGGGCATCGCGTGAGATCGCCC
>CAUZBV010000429.1:0-3858 GCA_963578115.1 Myxococcales bacterium | reverse complement strand
CGTTCGGACGAGTTCGACGGGCGAAAATCCGCGCTTACGGCGACACGCTACATTCGTTTGTATCCTTGGAAGACTATACGGGTGAGTTTCTTCCGGGATATGAGACGCGGCGGGTCATCGCGCCAGACTTTGGCTTGCGGAGCATCGACCACATCGTCGGCAACGTCGAAGAAGGGCGAATGGACGACTGGGTTGCCTATTATGAGAAGGTCTTCGGGTTCAACCAGTTTTTGTCGTTTGACGACAAGGATATTTCCACGGAGTTCTCAGCCTTACGGAGTAAGGTAATGGCCAGTGCTCGGGCCAAGGTGAAGTTTCCGATCAACGAGCCTGCTCAAGGCAAGCGGAAGAGCCAAATCCAGGAGTACCTCGAATTCAATCAAGGGCCCGGTGTTCAACACATCGCGCTTACGACGGGCGACATCGTGCATACGGTTGCCGTACTGCGTGATGCGGGCGTTGAGTTCCTCAAAGTGCCGCGTTCCTACTACGACACGATTTGGGATGAAGTGGGTGACGTCCGAGAGGACAAGCAGGCCCTAGAGGACTTGAATATTCTCATTGATCATGACGAGCGCGGTTATCTGCTACAGATTTTTACTCGACCAGTGGAGGACCGGCCGACGCTGTTCTACGAGATCATTCAGCGGCGTGGTTCGGACTCCTTTGGCAAGGGTAATTTCAAGTCGCTGTTTGAAGCGATCGAAAGAGAACAGGCTGCTCGCGGCAACCTTTGATCTGCCAGAGATTCGCGTGCTCTGAAGCTATACCTGTACACCAATGCAACGAACACCAATGCGCTGATGCCATGTCTTATTACACCTCACTCGGAACGATCCCAGCGAAGCGGCACACCGTTTTTCGACAAGAGACGGGAGAGCTGTTTCATGAGCACTTGATGGGTGCTCTTGGTTTTTCTGGTTCGTCATCGTTGCTGTACCACACGCATGCTCCCACGCGAGTGCTGGCCCATCGCAAGCTTGCCAACGTTCTGCAAACAGCCGAGCCGGACGCGTCCGTCAGGATGAGGCATTTTCATCTGGGTGAGCTGCCATTGGCCTCGAGTGCGGTGATGAATCGAACGCCGATCTTGTTCAATCAAGACGTTACCGTATGGATGGTGCGGCCCATTGACGACGATGAGAGTTTCTTTCGCAATGGCCAGGCGGATGAAATCGTCTACGTTTCTCGCGGTCCCGGAGTCTTGGAGTCCGAATTTGGTTCGCTGAAGTTTCGCGAAGGCGATTACCTGGTGATTCCACGAGGTGTGTTGCATCGGTATCGGCTGGGTCCAGAGCCAACTGAACTGCTAATCTTTGAATCCGTCAGCCCGATTCGATTTCCGCAGCGGTATCTCACTGGCGAGGGACAGTTGATGGAGCATGCTCCGTTCTGTGAGCGAGACGTTCGCCCGCCCGATGAGCTTATCACGCATGATGAACAGGGAGAGTTTCGTTTGATCGTGAAACAAAACGACTGTCTCACGGAAATGATCCTGGACCACCATCCGTTTGATGTTGTCGGTTGGGACGGTTGCCATTATCCCTACGCGCTCTCGATTCACGATTTTGAACCGATTACCGGTAGCTTGCATCAGCCACCGCCGGTTCATCAAACCTTCCAAGCGGATCAGTTTGTTGTCTGCTCGTTCGTGCCACGATTGTTCGACTACCATCCGCAGGCAGTCCCGGCTCCGTACAACCATTCCAACACCTACAGCGATGAGGTGATTTATTACGCGAACGATGAGTTCATGAGCCGCAAGGGGATCGCCTATGGATCTTTAACATTGCATCCAGGGGGCCTTCCGCACGGTCCGCACCCAGGCCGTGCGGAAGAGTCGATTGGCAAAAAATCGACCAGCGAGTTGGCGGTAATGATCGACACTTTTCGTCCCCTGCGAGTGGCTCAGCCAGCGCATCCGCTCGAGGACGCAGACTACTTCAGGAGTTGGATTCAATGAACGGATTACTGACAAGCTTCATTCCCGTTGAGGCTCAATCCCACTTCCCGATTCAGAATTTGCCCTATGGGGTCTACCGACCAAGGGACAATGAGACTCCTCGTGTGGGGACGGCGATTGGTGATCTGGTGTTGGATCTGGCCGCTTTGGAACGTAAAGGTATCATCCGCATAGATGATCTCGACCGGTCCATATTCAATCAGCCTTCATTGAATTCATTCATGAAGTTAGGAAGTCCTGCCTGGAGTTCTTTGCGAGCTCAACTGACGCAGCTTCTCCGCGAGGACGAACCAACGCTTCGTGACAACGCCGAGCTGCGAGCGGAAGTGTTCTCACCGATGGCCGATGTAGAGTTAATGTTGCCAGTCGAGATAGGCGACTATACCGACTTCTATTCATCACGGTACCACGCGACCAACGTTGGCACGATGATCCGGGGTGCGGAGAACGCCTTGCAGGAGAACTGGAATCATCTTCCCGTCGCCTACCACGGCCGATCCAGTTCGGTGGTGGTCAGCGGGGCGGACGTGAAACGACCTTTGGGCCAGTTGGGGGCGGGTAAATTCGCCGCCAGCCGTGCAGTCGATTTCGAACTCGAAGCCGGTTGTTTTGTCGGCATGGGCTCCCCGCTAGGCGAACCGGTGCCGATTGAGCGTTCATTTGATCATTTGTTTGGTATGGTGTTGGTGAACGATTGGAGTGCTCGCGATATTCAAAAATGGGAGTACGTGCCATTGGGACCATTTCTTTCCAAGAACTTCGCCACTTCGATATCGCCTTGGGTGGTGACTTTTGAAGCACTCGCTCCGTTTGCTCTGCCCGTTGTCGATCAACAGCCGCCGCCATTGCCCTACCTGCGATGGAGCGAAGACCGAACCTTCGATATTGAACTCGAGGTCGACTTGGACATCGGCGACCAGTCGCCAACGTGCATCACCCGTTCCAACTTCCGGCACCTGCATTGGACACTTGCTCAACAGTTGGCTCATCACACTGTAAGCGGTTGCAATATGCGAACGGGAGACCTGCTGGCTTCCGGGACGATTAGCGGTCCGGAAAAGGAATCCCGTGGTTGTATGTTGGAACTCAGCTGGAGGGGCGAACAGCCAATCGAGTTGCCAGGCGGCCAACAGCGTTCGTTTTTGAAAGACCACGATCGGATCACCATCCGCGGCTGGTGTCAGGGTGATGGTTATCGGGTCGGCTTTGGAGAAGTAACAGGGCAGCTTTTGCCTCATCGAAGGTAAAACAGTTCGGAGAAATGTAGGCCGGAACAAGCGAGCCCCAGCGAGCAAGGTTCCGGCAGGGCGTTTGGCGATGGTTGCTCAACGCGCGCACGTGCCGGAACTGCGCTACCGCTTGTTCCGGCCTACAGTTTACGTAGTATTCCTGCGACTGGAATGAGAAGTCCAAGATGGCGACCACCGACAAATCCGGCACCCGACTCAGCACCGGGGACGAATCTCTTGGCTGCGATCGCTGTCTGGAAATCTATCAGTTCATGGCCCGGGCTCGCGCTTTGGAAGAGCGGTTGATTCAAATGACCAACTCGGGTCAGGCGGTATTCTGGGTTGGCGGACCTGGTGAAGAGGCATTCGGCGTCTGTCTCGGCATGCAGGTCAATAAGGGCTGCGGTGCGTCGTTTGATTACCTTCATTTGCACTATCGCAACACGGCCGTGTTGATCCCCATGGGGCTGGATTTGATCGAAGGTATCCGCCAGATTCTCACCAAAGTCACGGATGTCAATTCGATGGGGCGTAACTTTGTCGGTCACTATGCTCGCCACCATGCCAACGTCGTTCCGGTTTCTTCCGTCATTGAAGTTCAATACACCATGGCACCGGGTACCGCGCTGGTACAGAAGCGACATAACGGAGATGGGGTGAGCATCG
>CAUZBV010000428.1:0-3869 GCA_963578115.1 Myxococcales bacterium | reverse complement strand
TCAGATCCTCTTTTTCTTTGATTCCATTGACGACGTGAACAATGACGGTTTGGGCGTGCTTTTGGACAACATTGGTTTGGACAGCACGTGCGCGGCGGTCGAATGTGTCACCGATGAGGACTGCAGCGATGGCTTCGTGGCCACAGCCGATCGGTGCTTGGATGGACATTGTGCGAGTGTGCCCAACACGCTCTACTGCGAGAAGTCCACGGATTGCGACGATGGTGAACCCTGCACGTCGAACATTTGTTCCGGCAACCTGTGCATGTACCCAACGTTGTCCAAGTGTTGCTTGGGCAACCAGGATTGTGATGATGGATTGCCATGTACGGTAGATGACTGTGTGGGGTTCAAGCCCACCAAAGGTGGGTTCTGCAATCACATCACCAAACCAGACTGTTGTGTTTCAGCCCTGTCGTGCAATGACGCGGATCCGTGCACGATCGATGATTGCCCACTTGTTGGAGAAAGCTGCGTCCATACATCCATTGAAAACTGCTGCTCCACGGCCAGTGATTGTGATGACGGCAATCCGTGTACCAGCGACGAGTGTGGTGATTCGGGCTGTTTCTACACGACGGTGTGTTGCAGCATCGATGCGGATTGCGACGACGGGGATGATTTGTGCACCGCCGACACCTGTGACAAAGGCACCTGCGCCTATGCGTTCATTAATCTGCCGGGTTGTTGCACGACAACGTTGTGGGAGGAAGCCTTTACGGGCGCGTCTCAGGGGGCGTTCTCGGTGGTCGCAGATTCGACGCCCGGCGATGGTGTGATGTGGCACAGCGCTGTCTCACCGGCGTGGAGTGATGGCGGGTCGTTGCGATACGGAAGTCCGGGTGGCACCTACGACACGGGCGCTGCTCATTCGGGGATGGTGACGAGCACAATGATCGCTTTGCCCGCAGACACTGTGAGCCATTTGCGTTTCATGCTCCATCTCGACAACGAGTGGAGCAACGGTGTGGGGAACATCTCGTGGGATCGCGTTCGACTCCGCATGATCCAAGGCGAAGGCTCCAACATGGTCACAACGCTCTTGTGGGACAGCGCGTGGGGCGAGCCGATGTGGTGGAAAAGCGTCAATGGGACACCCGCCGGTCCCCAATGGACGGCAATCGATGGGATCGATTTGTCGGCGTTTCCCGGTCAGAACATCCGTCTCCGATTCGAATTTGACACCATCGATGCGGAACAAAACGGATTTGGCGGCGCAACCATTGACGATGTGCAGGTGTTTTCGTCGTGTTCGGATTGACCGGCTGGGGCGGTTTTTTGGGCGCCAAGTGCATCGGTGTTCGGAACAGACTTGTCCCAAGCGACGAAAGCGGGTAGATCAATTCGCCAATGGGGGGGGAATTTACCGGCATTCAGGCGCAGCATTTCGACGCCTATGAAGAGCGCAAGTGGTCGTCGAACCGCTTCAACCTTGAGCGCATGCGAGTGCGCGAGCTGATTGAAGATCTGTGTCGTCCCGCAGTGGAAGCCCTCCAGCAAGCAGGCGAGGCCGTTCGATGCACGTCTACGCCGGATCATCCCAGCATCTTCAACAAGCACTGTGTGGACTCACAATATGTATTGATTCTTCGATCCGACGACGAGCGACAGCGCATTCAGCCCCTGTTGGATCGAGCTACTTCGTTGTCCGAAGCGCTGGAAGATCCGACGAACCATCACCAGCAGGTTGTGTTGAGTCTTCGCTTGGATCTTCAAGGGGTTGAAGTGGCGTGTCGGCTCCACAGGCACGCTCATTTGGACTGGTTGAATTTCCAGAAGCGACTCCAGCAGGATTCGCAGTGCGCTGAATTCGTATCGCTGTGTGGTCAACTTCCGGACGGCGTCACGACGAGTGTGGGCACAGGCGACGCTTTGCCCGCGAATCAATTGACCAACGAAGCGGTCCAAGAGTGGCGCGAGCCGCTTGAGTCAGGTTCTGAGTGGTGGGTGGCTGGTCGCATGTACTCCCGCGAGGATTCGAACCTCACCGAGCCGGAGTTTGCGGGCGAAGTACATGCGCTCTTGTCGGCATTGTGGCCCTTGTTTCAATTTGTTGCGTGGGCCAACACCAACGATTTCGTGGAAGGTATGTCTTATCTGGAGAGGCTGGCGGCGAAACAGAATAAAGAGCCTGATCCGAAAAAAGAGGAGTCCGATCCGCAATCCACGCAGATGAAGACCACACAGTCCGCGTCGGAAAAGCGGTCCGGAAAGCATTACAGGCCGGACTGGGACGGTGCTGTGGCGACGGCCGATCCACGCTCCACGGGGCCGGTGGGCCCGTCGGCGAGGGCTCGACAACGCAAGGCGGAAGAAGTGCGTCGTCGTCAACAAGAACAACGATCTCGCGCGGAGCGTCAGCCGGGCCCCTCCCATCCGGATTCGGGGACGCGCGGCGGGTCACAGCAACTCGGGCGGGATGCTCCAGACCGCAATCGAGATTCCAATCATGGTCGCCGGCCCGGGGGCAACGGACGCACTTCACACAATCGGCGAACGAACGATGGTCCGCCGGGTCGGGGACGTCATTCCGATCGAGGCCGCTCACCAGGTCCTCGTAACCAACGTTCTTCCGGCAAACCTCATCGGAAGCCGGTCAAAACAATTTGTTGGGTCGACGCCGAAGGAGACATCGCCGTGATGGATCACGCTCGGATCTCGGGGGGGCTTCTGAACGGCAAAGTGGGCCAAGTTGTGGAGATCACCAAGAAGGGAATGAAGGTGGTCGTCGGAGACATGGCCTTCGAAGTGAAGGCGTCCCAAGCGACTCGTGTGCAACCCGAATAGGTTGTCCCCTATTTATTTGTCCACGGGGTTTTTGTGCTCCAGAAACGTCGCAGGCTGCGGTGAGATGTTCTCTGTTGTCGTCTTGGACTGTCGAACCAGCAGATATGCCAGCGTAGCGCTCAACACACAGAGTACCAGCAATCCAATCACCAGGAGACGGAAGAGTGGGTCTTGCGACAAGGGCATCGTGGGGTTTGGGTCCGCGCTGGCGAGATGCGCTGGGGCATTGTCCCAACGCTTTGGTGGATCGATGTCGTCCAGCGCGATCAGTCGTGTGTTGGGGTCCTGTGTGGGCGGCGGCGGCGCGGGCTCGTCCATCTCTGGATCCCGAATAAAGGTGGTCTGACTTTCCGATGGATCGGGATCGGTGATTCGATTGCGCGTTTTGGGTGTGGCCGAAGAGAAGATGGCTGAGGCCGAGTGAGCGGCTTCCTCCCCCTCGTTTGGGTGCTGGTAGAGGATACTCTCATCGCCGGGCGAAAAGAGTGCGCGCGTCATGAACTGTTCCATTTGCGTGTGCACTCGTTCGATTTCCTTGCTGGCTTCCAATTTCCCGTAGGCCTGCACCATGAATTCGGAGACGTCCTTTTGGCCAAAATCGGGGGCGAGCTCAAGCAGAACCTGATTGAGCGCGGCCTGCATTTCGGTTGCGCTCTGGAATCGGTCAGACAGGTCGCGGTTGAGCGCACATTGAATGACGTCATTGAGCTGTGCAGGGCAGTCTTTTCGAATTTTCTGAAGCTGGGGAATCGCCATCGTGCGGATTTCGTGGAGGATTGCCAGCGGGTTGGCGGGTCCTCCCTCACGCCGGAACAAGGAGCGCCCCGCCAGAGTCTCCCACAAACAGATCCCCAGTGAAAAGAGATCGCTGCGTTGATCCACCTTGTCTGCCCCCGCCTGTTCGGGCGACATATAATAGAACTTGCCTTTAATGACGCCTGCATGGGTTTGCTGCATGCGCGTTGCGACCTTGGCGATCCCGAAATCAATGAGTTTGCATTCGCCGTCGAAGCTCAGCATCAAGTTTTGGGGCGACATGTCTCGATGGATCAGGTTAAAGGCTTTGCCCTGCCGGTCGCGCT
>CAUZBV010000427.1:0-3879 GCA_963578115.1 Myxococcales bacterium | reverse complement strand
ACAACACATCCTACAGTGACAACGCAAGACGACATCCCGCTCCACTTTGGGTCCGTAGTGACCGTGGTGGGGCGATACACTCAGTTGGACATGCGGAAAGCCAAGACCGGCGATCCCGTCTACAACGGACACGCCGCCCTCGCGCTCAGCGACGGAACCACGGTCATGCTGGAGCAGCCTTGGTCGGACAAGGCCATCCGTTCATCGGAGGAAATCACACGCTGCGATGGAAAGAATGTTCATGTGATCGGAATGATATGGCCACACCCCGGCCCCCACCCGGATGGGGCAGCGACGTTGCGCATACCGCTCGTCACCGACGTGCAATCCGTCACGTTGGCCGACTGAACATCGTCCGAGACGCCCGGTCGGCTTACTTAATGCTCGGGGGTTCCAACTTTTTTTCTTGGGATTGGGAGCCCTTCCCCAACTGATCCTTGGCCGTACAGGCCCAACCCAGGCCCTCATCGCACAACTCCGAACACATGGACAACCGACAGATGTCGTCACAATTGGACCACTCCCCACGACACTTACCGGGCCTGTTGTCTTTCATCACCATCATCAACACAAAAATTAACATGGCGACCACCATCACCACGGCCACACCGATCGCCACATAGGCCTTCTTGTGCCCCGAACTCTTGAATGAGCTCACCTTCTCCTGCTTCTTTTCGAGCTGCCGACGAGCGACCTCCACCCGAGGACGCAGCCCTGGATCCGAGGCCGCGTGCATTTCCATCTGCATCAAAAGAGACTCACCCCGATTAATGTTGGCCTCGTTGGCGGCGTGCTTTCCGGCGTGGTCCGACCGGCCCGATGTGGTGATGTTGGTGAGCACTAGAGAGAAGGCTTGGGCTTGCCCTTCGAAGGTGACCGGGACATACGCGTTGGTCCACAGAAGCGCCAAGCGCTCTCCGACCGATTGTCCTTCGACCACGCCGGTCTGCTCCATCATCTGTTGCATCATGTTGCCCATATTAAATGGGTTGCCGGCGTTCGTTGACGTCTTTTCCGTCGCAATACGCTGCGCGGTTAGAGCGATCTCTTGAATGGCTTTGATTTCATCGCCCGCGCTCACCTCGGACAACGAGGCGCCACAGAATTGGCATGTTAGGTAATTGGTGTCCGCCGCTGCGCCACAGCCACTGCATGCGCTCATTAGAGTCTCCTTTGTCTTCGATGGTGTAGAAACCTAGTGTAGAACAACCAAAACGAATGTGCGACTGCACTCATCCAACGATGGCAATTTCCCCCCCTGGGTTTCCGTTTGAGATGCGAAAGCCCCTCCCCTATAATCAAAACCCGGTGCCCCGCTCCCCGTCGGTTATCGAGGGGCACCCCTTGAAAGGAAACTTCATGGTACTGCGGCGCTTTGTACTCTTGATCGGATGCCTGAGCCTCTTGGGCTGCCCCTCCTCCAACAACAACAGTCCTGCCCCAAAAGACGTTCCCTCTGAGGAGGTCAGCGAGGGGAGCCCTTGTTCGGTCGAATTTCCGGCCAGCATCGCTGCGGGTGCTTGGGAGGGCACGTCCTTTTCTGCATTGGAGACGGGAGACTCTCTGGATATTGTGTACGGCTCCCAAGGCGGCAGGATGCTCTACTTCGATCTCCTCGCCACGGGCGCCGGGCCACAGGCATCGCCCTTGACCATCGAGTTCCGCTCGCCGGATGGCTCGACAGTCCATCAGACAGAGGAGTACTCGTCCGTCGATTTCTCCTGTCAGAACGCGGCGGGCTGGGTATCGGTGAACCTGATCTTTAATGTCGAATCCACACCACAAAATGAGCCTCTAACCATGGTCGTCCAAGGCAGCTTTGCTGTAGAAGGCGGGGACCCGATCGTGGTCACGTCCGAAGTGGCGGTCGCGTTGGAATAATTGACTGTGAATCGCACCGCATTCCACATCATCCTCGCTTCCGCGCTCCTGTTTGGGTGTTCGGAACCTCCCGGAGATGCCGGCCTTCCGCCCGACACCCAGGATGCCTACAAAGGGTGGGATGCGTTCCCGCCGGATACTGACGGTACCCCCGGCGATTCGAATGCCTTTGACGCATCCTTTGGAGACACAGACAAGAGTGCGGACGGATCGTTGGGCGGGGGCAGTCCCTGCCCGGTCGACGGCCCCGCAATCGTACAATTGGGTCCACCAAACTTCTCCTTTTCGCCGTGGCCGGAAGGCGCAGCCATCCCCTTGGCCTTGGGTTCGGAAGGCGGCGCTTCGGTGCGCTTCAATCTGGCGACCTGGTCGATCCCAGAGATGGTGGAAGCCCTCCACATCCGCGTCTTTCTGGGCACAGAGAAGATCGCGGATACGACATCGACGGGTGTTCTCTTGACCTGCCAGCCCGGTGGACCCGGGTTGCTGATTCAATTCGCGGTCAATATCTCCTCCGAGGTGGACGTGTTCAGTCTCATTGACCAAGCCGGATCGATCGAGGTGCAATTGGACTTCACAGGACTCGATGGGCCGGACACGGCGGAGACCAGCCATTCGGGTCTCTTCACGTTGGATTTCTAAGACGATGCGTATGATTGAACGACCCACACGATGGATGGTGGTCCTGCTGTTTGTTGTGGGCTGCCCCGACCCGCCCGCTCCTAGCTTTCCGGACATTATTCCCTCCCCCCCGGACATACCGACAGTCAGCGATCCGGGGTGTATGAGCTGCCACAAGGGCATCGAAGACGCCCACCCAAAACTGCCGCTCTCTTGCACCGATTGCCACGGCGGCGACGGCGAGGCCACCACCAAAGAAGAAGGGCATGTGGCCTTGAGTAGTTCATCATTCAAAATCCGAAAGATGGCGACCGACCAATTGGACACCCTTTCCGAGGAAGAAATGCTCTTCATCAACCCGGGGGATCTGCGCGTCGCACACCGAGGTTGCGGGGGAAGTAGTCCCGCAAACGGTGGCAGTGGCTGCCACCAGAGCACGGTCGAGACGGCCCGCCGATCGGTCATGCAAACCTTCACGGGTCACTACAATCACCCTCGCTTCCTGGCGGGAATGCAGGGGCGAGAGGCGGTCTATGGCGTCACGGACGTGTTCGATCCCGGCTACGATGAAACCATCCAAGGGTGCGTGGAGGAATTAACACCGCTGCGGACACCGGTCGACGTCGAAGATCGGACTTCCACCGCCTCCATCATGGACCATTATCTGCCGCAACACTGCCCGTCGTGTCACACCGCGTCTTTTGGCAAGAACGACTCGCCGGGCAATTACCGAAGCTCCGGTTGCAGCGCCTGTCACATGGTGTACGCCAACAATGGCGCGTCTCTCTCCAACGATTCCATGATCGCCAAAGGGCTCCCATCCCACCCGATCAAACACGAGCTGACCACAGCGATCCCCACCCAGCAGTGCGAACACTGTCATTACCAAGGGGCGCGCATCGGACTCTCGTTCCAGGGCATTCGCGAAGGCGGCTTCAACAAGGAGGGGATGACACCGCCCAACGGCGTATCCATCGGAGAGACGCTCCACGGACACGGCCCGGGTTTCTACTTTACAGACGAAGACGACACCAACGACTACGACGAAACCCCACCGGACATCCACTTTGAACGGGGCATGCATTGTGCGGACTGCCACACACCCCGAGAGGTCCACGGCGATGGCCACCTCTACAGCACCGCCAAAGGCCAGCTGGATGTGCACTGCGTGGACTGCCACGGCACGGTGCGCGAGACCATCCAAGAGATGACGAAAAACGCCGACGGTGTGTTCCGAACCGCGAAAGGAACCCCCCTCGATCAACTTCGGATCGACAATGGCAATGTCATCCTCACCGGTCGCGTGGACGGCAAGGATCACTTCGTCACCCAAATCAAAGATCGGCTCCAAAATTACGGACCCAACAGCAACATGCA
>CAUZBV010000426.1:0-3887 GCA_963578115.1 Myxococcales bacterium | reverse complement strand
GACGACCCAAACCGTCGACAACGCACTCTCGTCCATTTGCACCATGGCAACCCGGTCGACGCCCGTCGTCGATGAAGAGCTCCCTCGATTTTGGGGAGGACTCGTGGGGTACTTAGGCTACGACATGGTTCGGAGTATCGAATCCTTACCGAGCCACGCAAAACGGGATCCGACCATCTGGGACAGTTACCTGATGGAAGCCAGCGTCGTCGTCATTCTCGACGCGCTTCGGCAACGAGCCCGCATCGTATGCCCTGTGCACGTGGAAGAGGATTCCAATATCGATGCGCTGTGGGACGAAACCATCACCACCCTCGACGCGATGGCAGAGCGCTTAGCAACCCCCGTATCGGCACCGACAGCGCCCGCGTTGTCGGCAGAAGCCCCCCTCACCGATCCCAGCGCGAACATGGCGTCCGAGGATTTCTGCAACGCGGTGGAGCGCGCCCGTGAATACATCCAATCCGGCGACATCATACAGGTCGTTTTATCGCGCCGTTTCGAGCTCCCATCACAGGGAATCGATCCCTTCAGCATTTACCGAGCCCTCCGCCTGACCAATCCGTCGCCCTATCTCTTTTTCATTCGCTATCCCGAATATGCGGTGGTCGGGGCAAGCCCTGAGCTGCTCGTGCGGCGCGAGGATGAAACGGTGGAAGTACGCCCCATCGCGGGCACCCGGCGACGCGGCGCCTCCCGCCAGGAGGATCAGGCCATCGAAGAAGAGTTGCGGACGGATCCCAAGGAAATCGCGGAACACGTCATGTTGCTCGACTTGGGACGAAATGACGTGGGGCGAATCAGTCGAGTGGGCACGGTGAAAGTCCCCGAACGAATGGTGGTCGAACGCTACTCACACGTCATGCACTTGGTGAGTAGTGTCCGAGGAACACTGCAACCCAACATCGACATGGAACACGTGATCCGAGCGACGTTCCCAGCCGGGACGCTGAGCGGAGCCCCCAAAGTGCGCGCCATGGAGATTATCGAAGAGTTGGAACCCCACGGTCGGGGGGTCTACGGCGGGGCAGCGGGCTATTTGGGCTACGACGGCAATCTCGATCTGGCCATCGCCATTCGGTCCTTGATCGCTTTGCCCGAAGTGCTACACGTTCAAGTGGGTGCCGGAATTGTGTACGATTCAGTGCCGACACGAGAGTTGGAAGAGACCCGAGAAAAGGCCATGGCCGTTCTTCGGGCGATTCAACTGGCGCAGGGAGAACCTAGCCCATGATCTTGATGATCGACAACTACGATTCGTTCACCTACAACGTGGTCCAATACTTGGGCATGTTGGGCGCGAACGTACAGGTGGTTCGGAACGATGCGCTGTCGATCGACGATGTGACAGCGCTCAAACCCAGCGCCATCGTCATCAGCCCCGGGCCCTGTACACCCACCGAAGCCGGCATCTCGGTGGACGTGGTTCAACACTTTAGCGGAAAGCTGCCCCTTTTGGGCGTCTGTTTGGGCCACCAGAGCATTGCACAAGCGTTCGGTGCGACCATACGGAGGGCGGACCGAATCATGCACGGCAAGACGTCGCCCATCGTGCACACAGACACACCAGGCGACATCCTCCATGGCCTGCCCAATCCGTTTGAAGCGACGCGTTACCATTCGCTGGTCGTAGAACCATCCACGCTGTCAGACGATCTCATGGTCACGGCCACCGCCGACGATGATGGGGAAATCATGGGCATCATGCACCGAACACACCCGACGTGGGGGGTTCAATTTCACCCTGAATCCATCTTGACCACCCACGGATTGGATCTGCTCAAGAACTTCCTCACGCTGGGAGAACTCGCGTGCCCCTAAAAACCTGGATCGCCCGCGTCGTGGCCGGCGACGATCTGAGCTGCGATGAGATGACATCCGCCATGGGCTGCATCATGGCAGGCGAAGCCACCCCCGCCCAAGTGGGCGCCCTGCTCATCGGAATGCGTATGAAGGGCGAAACCCTCCACGAAATAACCGGCGCCGCCCAAGCCATGCGTGAACGGGTGCACCGGGTGGCCCATGGTTTTGACCGAGTGCTCGACACGTGCGGTACCGGCGGCGATGGGGCCGGAACGTTCAACATCTCCACCGCGGTCAGCTTCGTCTGCGCGGGAGCGGGCGTTCGCGTCGGCAAGCATGGCAACCGCGCCATCAGCAGTCGGTCGGGAAGCGCCGATGTGCTGGAAGCGCTGGGCGTCACACTGCTCAGCGCGCCGGAGCAACTGACCCACTGTTTGGAGACCGTCGGGCTGGCGTTTCTCTTCGCCCCAGCCCTCCATCCAGCCATGAAACACGTGGCGGGACCGCGGCGCGAAATGGGCGTACGCACCATGATGAATCTCTTGGGTCCGCTGACCAATCCAGCCGGGGCCACGCATCAGCTGGTGGGCATTTACGACCGACAGCGTGTTGCCACCATCGCCGAAGTGCTTGGGCAATTGGGAGCAAAGCGTGCCATCGTGGTGCACGGCCACGATGGTTTGGACGAAGTGAGCCCGTGTGGACCCACGGACGTCGCTATCTGTGATGACAGCGGACTCCAAACGCTGGTCACCCATCCGGAAGAGGTCGGGTTGACTCCATGCAGCGCCGCAGCCCTGGCAGGAGGCGACAGTCAAACGAATGCGGCGATCATTCGCAGCATACTGGCAGGGGACGCAGGAGCGCCCCGAACGGCCGTGGTTCTCAATGCGGCCTGGGCGCTCTATGCCGCACAAGAGGTCTCTACTCCGAAAGAAGGGGTGGCGCTGGCGGAATGTGTCATCGACGATGGGCGAGCCCGCGATGTAATGGAAGGACTCGTTCGTTACACGTCCCCATGAATTATCTCATCGACATCTGCGAACGAAAACGCCATGAATTGCGCGAGCAAAGCATCGAGACCAGTCTGGCAACGCTCGCCCAAGACGTCCATCCAAACACCTTGAACGTACTGGAGGCGCTTCGACGGACCGATCGCCTCCAGATCATTGCCGAACACAAGCGCCGTTCCCCCTCCAAAGGAAGGATCCGACCCGATTCTGATCCCGCTCAAATCGCCAAGGGGTACGAAGATGCCGGGGCTGCGGCCATTAGCGTGCTCACCGACAGCGCCTTTGACGGCTGCGCCGATGATCTGCGTAAAGCGAGGGAAGCGGTTTCGATCCCGTTGCTATGCAAGGACTTCATCCTCTCGCCGATGCAGGTGTATCAGGCGCGCAGTTGGGGGGCCAACATCGTGCTCTTGATCGTGGCGGCGCTGAAACAAGATGAACTCCACTCCTTGATTCAGTTGGTGCACCAGTTGGGCATGGAAGCGCTGGTTGAAGTGCACGATGCCCACGAGTTGAGCGTGGCATTGAAAAACGGTGCACGTATTGTGGGGGTCAACAACCGAAATCTGCACACCTTTGAGGTGGACCTGGCGGTGAGTGAAACCCTGGCTGAACACATTCCTTCCGACGTGGTTGGCGTCAGTGAGAGCGGCATTCGAAATGCATCGGACTTGGTCCGCATAACCGACGCTGGATATGATGCGGCGCTGATCGGTGAGCATTTCATGCGCGCACCCGACCCAGGTCACGCACTCAAGGTCTTGCTGCAGAACTGTCCGAAGTCCTAAGACACAACAAGACATAGATTGGTGCGCTCGTCTGTTCTACCCTAGGATAGTCGGCATGCACACGAGTCATTCCACATCGGAGCCAAGGGTCAAAATTTGTGGCATTGGTTCGCCCGAAGAGAGCATCGCCGCCTGCGCTGCGGGCGCCTCGATGCTTGGGCTCAATTTTTGGCCTCAATCGCGCCGTTTCGTCGACGTTGACACGGCCATCGCCATCGCTGCGACAGTACCCACCGAGGTGGTCCGGGTGGGGCTTTTCGCAGCGATGGCGATGGCTGTGTCA
>CAUZBV010000425.1:0-3892 GCA_963578115.1 Myxococcales bacterium | reverse complement strand
GGATTCGACTTGGCAGGCCAGGAGAACGGTTATCCAGCCAACGATCATGTGCAAGCGTATCAGTACGCACACGCACATTTTCTCAAAAAGACAGTCCACGCTGGAGAGGCCTATGGCCCGGAGTCGATCTATCAGGCCATCACCGACCTGCACGCGGAACGCATTGGTCATGGGTATCATCTTTTCAGCCCATGGCTCATCGAAGACGAAACGAGTGACAAGCGCAAATACGTAGAGAACTTGAGTCAATACATCGCCGACCGCCGGATTACCATTGAGGTCTGTATCACGAGTAATCTGCAAACGAATCCGAATTTGAAGTTGCTTGAACACCACACCTACCGAGAGATGCTCAAGGGTCGTCTGGCAGCTACGTTTTGCACCGACAACCGAACGATCAGTCGGACCACTGTGACCGATGAGGTGACGTTGGCGGTCAAAGGGTTTCACTTGGTGCCGCGCGAGCTGCGGCACTACATCATTTACGGGTTTAAGCGCAGTTTCTTCCCGGGATCCTATCTGGAAAAGCGCGCCTATGTACGTCAGATGATCGACTATTACGATTCGGTCGTTGCGTCTTTTGCAGAGAGGGACCGGGCGGACGCGTAGGCCGATACGGCGGGGACGGTCAGCACCCATGACGAAACGGTTGAAGCCGCATGACGGAGGCGCTTTAGGGCGAGGGCGCGTGCTTCGTCATCTCTTGTCCATGGTGCGCGCTTCGTTGGGCACAGGAAGAGCGACGAGCGTATTGCTTACGGGCGCTCCAGGCGTGGGAAAATCCGTCGTTTCGAAGGCGTTGGTTGAGGGTTTGGTGGACCAGTTAGGGGACGTGACTGTGCTGTCCTTGACGGGAGATCCGCTCGCCCAGCACGTGTCATGGAATGGGTTCCGGACAATCCGTTATCACGGCGACTTGCCATCGATCGGAAACATTGTGGAGCGTCTTCAGGCGGAGGAATGGGGTGCGTCTTCGCACGAACCCTCAGGCCCCTTGCTCGCGGAAGAGTGTCGGTTGGCTCATGAAACAATCATGCGCCCGCTCACGGCCGCTTTTGAACAACTCACACGGCAACGCGTCGTGGTGGTGTCCGTCGAGGACGCCCACTACATGGATGTGGCGTCGCTGGACGCGCTGAGTGGTTTGATGCAGCGTTTTGTGGACCGTCCATTCATTGTGCTCCTGGTGGGCTGGGACCACGTCGTAGAAACCACATCGCACCTCTTTTCAAATCCCCAAATGATCTTTGAAGAGTTGAGCAGCTTGGATCCCATCTCCATTCGGCACCTTGTGGGAACATGGCTTGGGCCACTCGAAACGCTATTGGACGACGACACCAAGGAGCTGTTGGCGAGTCATGCACGTGGCAACGCGCTCTTCGCACGCGTGCTGGTGACCGATCTCGTGCAAAAGTACGACCAATTTGGTGTAGACGGATTTGATCCGGGTGCATTCACCCTGCCTTTGACCATTGATGATTTGTATCGGATGCGCATCGAGAGGCTCGATTCCCAGGCGCGTGATCTACTCAATCGTTGCGCTTTGGGTGGTTTCGCCTTTGGACGAGCCACGGCCTGCGTTGGGAACCCGAACTCCATCAACGAAGCCTGGCAGGTGTTGCTGGCAGAAGGGATTGTTGCTGTCGACGACTGCGCTGTTTCCGAAGGTCTTCCCGCCGCCCGCTTTGTATCGGGTGGATTCTACGAAGTGGCCCAGAGCATGTGTTCGTCGTTTCGTGAAACGAGCTTGCACAGCGACGTGAGTCGGTGGCTCTCGGGGTGCGATTCATACAAGCCTCGCGACGTGGCCTATCATCTGGTGCATGGGGGCCGAGCCGCAGAATCTCGTTCCCATTGGATGAACGCGGCGTTCGCTGCCATCGCGTGCGGGGATTTTCGAATGGCAATTTCAATGCTAGACACCGCAGCCGCGTTGACCCTGGACCCTTCCAAGAAGTCTCACCTGCTGATGAATCAGTTGAACCTGTCTGCTGCCTTGGGGGAGTGGGACGACGTGGTCCGACTCTTGGGCAGCATTCCGAGTCGTGTGGTCGACGAGGAGAATACATTGGCAGCCGACCACGCGTATTGGCGTGCGGAGGCTTACCTGGCCGGTTACGGTGCGACTCAAGGGGGTGACTTGGCGGTCGATTTGTTGCAGCAGTCGAGGGATCGTGCGGTGAGCGCCGCCGACCCGGTCCGTCAGGTGCGCGCACTGACCGCGCTCGCGATTGCGTTGGCGAAGGACGATGCAGCGCGCGCTCAGACCACGTGGTCTCAAGCGCTCTCTTTGGCAAAAACTCACGCCGTGGACTTGAGTATTTTCCCCTTCGCGGACCTCTGTGTGCGGCAGGCCACGGAAGACCAACAGGGTGTTCGAGTGGCTGCGCAGGCTCTGTTGAGTCCCCAGGACTCTGGGGTCAGCGGTGCGGTCGCAATCCGCGTCGCGCAGCTCCTTACTGACATGGAGATCGCCGAGGGCCAGTGGGACGCAGCGGCCTTTCTTCTGGAAGATCTGGTGGATCGAACCCGGATGATGGGAGACCGGGTTCACGAGGTCGAAGCGCTTCTGCAGTGGGCCTGGGTATCCGACCAAATGGCTGCGCCGGATACGGTGTCATCGCTCTTGGAGCGGGCGTTGGCGTTGGCGCTTCAAATGGGTCGCTCAGACCTGATCGAGCGCTGCCGCCGCCGCCGAAGTGAGCGGGAACAGCGCGAAGAAAACGGAGGGCCGATGTCCGCATGACCATCGTGATTCCCGGCATGCACTTACAGGAAGAGATCGGTCGTGGCGCCATGGGCGTCGTATACCGTGGGCATCGGGACGGATCGGACGAGCCCTTGGCCGTTAAGGTCATGGAGCACGAGGATCCGTCCTCTAAGCTGCGTCTGCGTTTCGAGCGCGAAGCGCGTGGAATGTTGGAATTGGACCATCCCAATCTATGCCGTGCCCACGACTATGGTGTGTTGCCCAGTGGGCAGTTGTACTTGGTCATGGAGCTGTTGACCGGAGAGGACCTCTCCACCCGTCTCGCCCGAGAAGGGGTCTTGTCGGTCGACGAGATGATTCGCATCGGTGTCGAGGCGGCCGATGGGATGGCTGCAGTCCACGCCTCCGGACTGATCCATCGTGATCTGAAACCATCGAACATTTTTCTAGTCGACAACAACGAGGGGCCGCCCTCGGTAAAAATATTGGATTTTGGGTTGGCGATGTTTGCGGTCGGAGGCGCCATGGACACGCGCATCACCCGCACTGGCGAAGTCGTTGGCACACCAGCGTTTATGGCGCCCGAGCAAGCGAGGGGGGACAAGAGTGAGAATGAAGCCACGGACGTCTTTGGTTTGGGGGCTGTTCTCTATCAGTCTCTGGCGGGCTCGTCACCCTACGGCGAGGGAACAACACTACAAATCCTCGTGCGCGCCGTGACCAGCGCCCCCATCCCGATCACCGATTGTTTTCCCGAGATCCCTCCCGCGGTGGCGGCGGTGATCATGCACGCGATCGCGTCGGACCAGGGGGATCGTTACCAGACCATGCCCGACTTTCGGGACGCTCTCCAGGCAGTGGCGGCCGAGGGTAGCGACCGAACCCAAGTCTCTCGGTCGGATCGTCCCATCGGCAAGAGCGTCAAGAGTTTGTCGGAGGAGGACCGTATTGTCACCGTACTCTTGGCGACAGGGGTTAAAGACAGCCGGCAGGTGGCCGACTCGATCCGGTCTCATGGTGGGCAAGCGACGGCGTTGGATGGTCAAGTGGTGGGTGTCTTTGGTGGCGATGTTCACGAAGGGGATGAACCGGAGCGAGCCGTGCGGGCGGCGTTGGCCGTTCAGTCCCATTGTCTGACCGTGGGCATCGGCACGGGTCGAGCCATCGGTACGGGCAGCACCT
>CAUZBV010000424.1:0-3896 GCA_963578115.1 Myxococcales bacterium | reverse complement strand
TGGAGCTCGATACGAATGTGTGCCACAGGCAGCGCGTCCGGAACCCGGTCCGCCCATTCCATGACGGCAACCCCGTCTCCACCGACGAACTCCCGATAACCGATGGCCTCCAATTCGTCGAGATCCGCGACACGGTACAAGTCGAAATGGTAGATGGGCAAACGGCCCTCGTATTGGTTCATCATGGTGAAGGTGGGAGACGTGACGGGGACGTCGGTCGGGACGGAGAGTCCACGGGCCAAACCCCGGGCAAAGCAGGTTTTTCCTGCGCCCAAATCCCCGATCAGCGCGATGACATCTCCCGGTTGAATCGATGCGGCGAACCGAGCGGCGAATCGCTCTGTCGCTCGAGCCGAGCGGCTTTCATACGTTTGGGTGTTCACGAGACTATCGGCAGTTTCTTAGGAGAGGATCACTCGATGAATGGCACTTGACGCACATACGCTTGTTGGTTCGCAGCAAGGCTTTGCACTTGCGACTTCCGGAGAAACCAACCCCGTGGGGGCTGATGCCCTGTCCTTTGTAGAGGCCGAAGTTGCCACTTTGGGTCGTCATGGAGTGACACCGCGCGCAGGTCTGCTCCACGTGGCACGAAGCACACGCACGAATGTTGCGTCGCGCTTGGAAGGAGTGGTGCTTGGGTCCGCGGACCGAGCCTTTCTTTACGATGTCGTCGACCCAACCGGTCGGATGGAAGCCGCCGTACTTCAATTTGGAATAGCCGTTCCCATTGCCTTGCGTTCCATAGGTCTCGGTGTGGGCCACATTACTTCGTTGGTGGCAGTCGACGCAGAAGCTCTGTAGCCGGTGGCAACTGGTGCAAGTGGGGTTGTTTCGGCGCGCGGACAGAGGATGGATGAGGATCCAGTTGTTGGGATGAATTTTCAGTGGGCGCGATACACCGTTGTGGCATTTCAGACAGTAGCTCTCTTCATGGCACTGGTTGCAATAGGCCTCGTCGCCTCGTGCCGTCTGTGCGTGGGTCTTGAGGTAGTTGTCGTCGTGGGCATCCATACGATAGTGGCCCGCCGGCTTGAGGAGCTCGGCGCCATAGGTGCTCACCAGTCGACCATCCGGTCGCGATTCATGGCATGTGCGGCACTCACTGGGCGCTTTGCTGCCGTCGTGACATTCGAGGCATTTGCCCATCAAGGGCAGGGCATTTTCTCGGGTCGCAACTTGAACGTCTTTGAGATCACCGTGGCATGTAGTGCACGCGATGTTGTTGTCCACGTGAATCTTGTGGTTCATCTTCAGCCGGGGAGCTGGGAACACCATGCTCGCCGGTTTGTTGAGGGCTTTGTCGGTTTCATGGCGGGCGACCCCGTCGGGGAATGTGGGCTTGTAGGCGTCCGTATGACACGTGGCGCATGCGGATGGAGGATCCGCCTCGGCGCCTTCTTCCATGTCGTGACAGTTTGCGCACGTCTCTTCCCCTTCCAGGCCGACCGGGACGAGGATGTCTGAAGAGCGGACGCTGGTTTCCGCCGCATCGTGACAGTCCGTACAGTCCATCTCTTCTGCCAGGTGTTTATCGTGGAAAAAACGCAGCGGGATCTGCTGGTCCGGGAAGATGACCGGGCTGGGGGTGAAGGGACGCGCCTTGGGCGGTGTGGCGAGCGGATTGACGCTGCCGGCGATGGCAAAGCTGACCACAAGGGCGGCCCCAAGGAGGAGGATGGTGAAACGAGTCTTGTGTTGCATGCCCCCCCCCCTACAGCCAGAAGTCCAACTCAACCATCCCCAAGACGCGGAATTGGATCGTCTCGAAGCGGTTGGTGTTTAGTTCAGTCATCAAGTGGATCCGCGCGGTCTCCACCGGTTCGTATCGAGCACCGAGTTGTACGCCGAAGCTGGTGCCGTTCAAGTTTTCTTGGAGCTCGTCGTCAAAAATAACGGTGGTGAGCCGACCAGTCAATTGCCATTGGTTGTCGTGCAGGTTGTACGCGCCTCCGAAGTCCAGAATGGTCAAGTCGCCGTAGCCCTGTTGATAGGTCACGTCCAGCCCCAGGTGTCCCCGACGTCCAAAACGGACTTGGCCGCCGGCGCGGGCGCCCATGTCTTTTACGACATCTTCGACGCCTTCGTCATTGTTGTCCGGATCGTTGCGGAACAAGCGAAGGTACCCACCCACGTAGGTGCTGATCCCCGGGCCCAAATGAAAACGGACCCGGGCGTCGATGTCGTTCATGGGCTCGATGGCGAACACGTTGAAGATGCTGGACCCTTCAAAGGTGGGGATGAGCCGCCAGTAACTCAACTCGATGTCCACCAAGTTGGCGATGCCTGGAGCACGAATGGTCGCCAGTACATCACTGACATCGGCGATGACAAAGTCCCACGCTGCGGACGCCGCGATGTGAAGTTGCGGCAGGACGCGGACGTGGTAGTTGGCGAACACTCGCTCGCCGTCCACATCACTGTCCATCGTTTGGATCCGGCGATACCCGATCTTGCCGTGATGGTTGGTGAGGTTTTCGAGTAGGACGCTTCCACCAAAAACCAAGGCTACCTCGTCATCGACGACATCGGAGCCACCGCCGCTCCCGTCGGACTCCAATTGGGTGGACGTGATGGTTCCGATGTACCCGGCGTTCTTGGATTCGGCGCCGGCGTAGACCTCCACACCGACATGCCAAGGAGTGTGCACCACCGTGCGCAGTCCATCCATCATCGTGAAGTCCATGTCGTCGATGAGGAGTTGGCGCCCCAGGCGCAAGTCGATCATATTGGCCCACCGATTCACGTTGATGTATCCGAACATGAGCGCCATGTCGTGATTGCGGAGCTGATCCACGCGATCCATGTCGCGGTCGGAGATGCCAAAGTCGGAATCCAGGCGAAAACTCGATGAGAACGAGATCCGATTGGACCCATCCCCCGTCATATCGAAGGCATTCAAGCTCAGGAATTGATTGAGCCGATGGCGTTTGATGATGTCGCCATTCAACGTGATGATTTGGTAGCCCTGGCCGATGGTTTCGGATTGAACGCGAAAATTAATCCCGAAGCTGGGTGTCGCCCACAGGCTCGCAATGAGCACGACAGTCAAACCAATGCCGCCAATCCACCGTTGCAATTCGAATCCCTTCATCAATTCGACTCCGGGGTGAGACCAGCGATCCAGCCGGAGACAATGGCGATTTGGTCTGCGGGGATCGGCCCGGGACTGGCGGCATATTCCGGTGGCATGTATCCCTGATTCATCTTGTTGTTCAGACGCGACATCAAATAGCTGTTGTCTGGATCGCCGGGTTTGACGCGCAGAACCGAGGGGTCATTGGTCGCCGGCTGGCCGACCAGGTTGGCGTAAGAGAACCCTTCGCTTAGATTCATGCCGTTTTCAGGAAAGGGTCCCGAGTGGCAGTCCAAGCAGTAGGTTTGGAACACCGCGGCGACATTGGCCGGGACTTCGGGCAGCGCCACGCATTGGTTGTTCGCGTCGCATTCTTCGGTGGCGGCACACGTGCCGCACACATCACCACAACCGTCGTCCCCACAGGCTTTTCCTGCGCAGTCGGGGGCGCAGACGCATTGTCCTTCTGGGGTGCAGGCGTCATTGCCTGTGCACGTGCCGCAGACGTCGCCACAACCATCGTCTCCACAGGTTTTGACGTTGCAGCTGGGGACACAGACGCATTGGCCTTCCGTGTTGCAGGTGTCCGGGTCTGTGCATGCGCCGCAAGAACCGCCGCACCCATCGTTGCCACAGTTCTTGTCCGTGCAGTCGGCGGTGCAGTCACTGACACATTGTCCGCTCGCCGCTTCGCACTTTTCTCCGTTGGGACAGTCGCCGCAAGAGGTGCCGCATCCGTCGTCGCCGCACACCTTTCCCGTGCACACGGGCTGGCAAACACATTGGTTGTCCACACACTCGTCTTGGGTGCCGATGCAGG
>CAUZBV010000423.1:0-3903 GCA_963578115.1 Myxococcales bacterium | reverse complement strand
AGAACCAATCATTGTCGCTGGTCGAGCTGACAAAGTCTGCTCATGAGACCCGTCCGCCCAGTCGCTATACCGAGGCCGCGTTGGTTCAAACGCTCGAGAAGGAAGGGATCGGCCGGCCATCCACGTACGCCAACATCATCCAGACCATACTCAATCGTGATTACGCGCGAAAATCAGGCAACACGCTCATTCCGACCTTCACGGCGTTTGGGGTAACGCAACTGATGTTGGGACATTTCGAAAATCTGGTGGACGCCAAGTTCACAGCCACCATGGAAGAGCAGTTGGACGGCGTCGCCAATGGATCCATCCAGTGGCTGCCCTACCTCAAGGCCTTCTGGATTGGCGAAGGCGGTCTCCTGGAGATGGTGACCCGTGGAAAAGATACGATTGATCCGCGAGCTGCATGCACCTTGAACGAGTTTGATGATCTGCCTTGCCAAGTTCGCATTGGTCGATACGGCCCCTACTTGGAGGTGGAAAAGGACGGCGACATTATTCGGATTGCTATCCCCGACTCCCTTCCGCCGGGCGATCTAAGCAGCGAACAGTTCCAAACCATGCTTCGAGAAAAGTCCGAGGGACGGGCACCGATCGCAGTGGATCCGAATTCGTCGCAGCCTATCTTCCTGCTCACGGGTCGATACGGACCCTTTCTTCAGTTGGGCGAAGTCACTCCCTCAAAAGACAAAGACGCAAAGAAACCCAAGCGTGTGTCACTGCCCAAAGGACTGGAACCCGAGAGTGTCACATCGGAATTGGCCATTTCGTTGATTCAGCTGCCTCGCACCTTGGGCTCACACCCAGAGAAGGACAAGCCCATCTTGGCCGGTATTGGACGCTATGGCCCCTATGTCTCGATGGAGAAGGACTTCCGGTCACTGACCAAGAACGACGATGTCCTAACGGTCACACTGGAACGGGCCTTGGAGTTGCTGAACCAGGAGAAACCCGGACGAACGACTCGTCGTTCCGAGCCCCTCCGAACACTGGGTGATCATCCCGATGATGGAGACCCGGTCAATGTGATGGATGGACGATATGGTCCTTACGTCAAACACGGCCGTACCAACGCGACCCTCCCCAAGCAATACACAACGGAATCCATCACGTTGGAAGAAGCCCTGATTCTGATTCAAGAAAAAATCGACAAAGGACCCGCAAAGCCACGGGGTCGCAAGAAATCCTCCCGCAAATCAGACTAGCGCGGGCTCATTCGAATTGCGCCATCGAGGCGAATCACTTCCCCATTCAGCATGGGGTTCTCAATAATTTGTTGTGCCAACGAGGCCATTTCTGCGGGTTGTCCCAGTCGAGAGGGAAAGGGCACCTGTTGGGCCAAACTTTCACGCGCAGCTTCGGGCAAACCCGCAAGAAGCGGGGTATCGAAGAGACCCGGAGCAATGGTCATCACACGGATGCCGTAGGACGCCAGATCCCGCGCCATGGGCAGAGTCATGCCTACGATGCCCCCCTTCGAGGCTGAATAGGATACTTGGCCGATCTGACCGTCAAAGGCCGCGACCGAAGCGGTCATGATCAACACGCCCCGCTCGCCGTCAGCGCCTGGTTCCGACTCGCTGATGGCTTCGGCGGCGCATCGACAGACCAGGAACGATCCCATCAAATTAACCTCGAGGGTTTTTCGATACATCTCGAAATCCAAGGGTCCTCGCCTGGACAGCATCTTGCCGACGGTGCCGATGCCGGCGCAGCAAATCGCCACGCGCACATTGCCATAGGTTTCTTGCGCCACGCTCACGGCATTGCGAACCGAGGCTTCATCACTGACATCCGTCCGGACAAATCGAACAGAATCCCCCAATTCGGAGGCCAACGACTCACCGCGGTCCGTATTGATGTCTGCTATGACGACACGGCCGCCCTTGGCAACAAGCATGCGTACATTGGCCTCGCCCAGTCCCGATGCCCCGCCTGAAACAATGGCTGTGCTGGATTGAATGTCCATGAAAAACTCCTCCTCGCTCCGCCGACGTCGGCGTGTGGCGCATCCTGCCAGATCCCGGGCCACAAGAAAAGACCCGCTCTTGAACATTAAATATGACCCCCAACTCGACTTTTTCCTTTGCTTCCGAGCCGATGTTCGATAAGACCCGATTGGCAATATTGAAAGGCCTACGAGTACAGGCCCTAAACAATCAGACCGCATGTTGGAGTGGAAATCGTAATGAAGCGAATGTCAGTTGTAATTGTGTGTTTGTATGCACTGGGTTGTGGTGGTGCCGGCAGAGATAGCCAAACGTTGCCGACATGTACGACCAACGGTGATTGCGCCAACGGGTACGTTTGCATTCTGGAACAGTGCCTCCAGGCGGTGCCTCAATGCGCGGTCGACGCCGATTGTGGCGATGGAGAGAGATGCAGTTCCGATGGCGTATGCTTTGTTGAGGGCACGGCAGGCTGTACGGCAGATACCGACTGCACGAACGGGCAAGTGTGCATTAACTCGCTTTGTTCAACGATCGCTCCACATCCAGATTGTGGGACGGACGCCGATTGCGGGACCGGCCAAACATGCAACCTTGCGGATGGCAAGTGCTATGCCCTGGCCACGCCGGACCCGGACTGCACGAACAATGACGACTGCGCGAGCGGACAAGTGTGCATTGACTCACTTTGTTCCCTAATCGCTCCAACTCCAGATTGTGTGACGGACACCGATTGCGGGACTGGAAAAAAATGTCTCGCCGGCACGTGTGTTGTAACGCCACCGACGGGGGGCGGAGCAGTGGGAGCCATGTGCACCGCCGACACCGCCTGCACCGATGGGACATGCATCAGCCAATTGCCCGGTGGCTACTGCACCCAAAGCGGCTGCGATAGCGTGGGCTGCCCCGCAGAAAGCACCTGCTTTCCATTTCAGAGCGGGCAGTCCTTCTGCCTCCGCGACTGCGCCGGCAGCACAGACTGCCTCAACAACGCGCATATTTGCGATGTCGACAATGTGTGCTGGCCCGGCGAAGAACAACCGGATCCACCGCCCCCAACCACCGGCACGGGCTCCGTGGGCAGCGCCTGCCAATCGGATACCGACTGCAAGGATCCAGGAGCCCAATGCTATCCCTACACACTCAACGGCCAAGTGACGGGCTTCGTCAACGGCTATTGCTTGGTCAACGGATGCACCTCCGATGCATCGTGCCCCGCAGGTTCCACGTGTGAGCCCATCTACCAAGGCGGTAGCGGCGCGTGCGTTGCCAGCTGTTCGGCCACGACCGATTGCCGGAACACCGAAGGATACATGTGCGGCACGCTCCAAGGGGGTGCAGGCCCCCTCTGCTGGCCGGGATGTGGGCAAGACTCCACATGTCCCAATGGGTACGGCTGCGAGGGCGGTATCTGCATGCCCGCATGCACCGACACCAGCTGTGGCCCCAACAAGGTCTGTGGACCGGATGGTCTCTGCGTGGACCCACCGTGCAGCCCCGGCTCTTGCGGCGGTGGCATGATCTGCAACACCACCAGCGGCCTCTGTGTGCCCGACCTGGCAGGCGGTCCCGGAGCGGGCCCCGGACCCACATGCAACAACCTACCGCAGAAAGATTGTACCGGCGGTGCGTCGTACTGTGGCCAACTGCTCCCATTCGAACCGGCGGAAGGCACTGGCTACGTAAACTACCCGCTCAATGGTGAAACGTGGACGAACCAATACCGAAGTTACGCGCGACGCGACCTTCAAATGCTCATCCAATGGGCGACTGCGTTCGTGGATTGCAAGTCCCAGGGCTGGGGCGGCGGCAATGGGTATCCCTTGGGCCTCGGCGACATGAGCGAGTCCAATGGTGCCATCCCCGGTACGTCGGATGGTTCGCCGGGGCATCCGGCCGGTACCCATGTCAACGGATTCGACATGGACATCGCGTACTACCAAAACAGCGGACC
>CAUZBV010000422.1:0-3904 GCA_963578115.1 Myxococcales bacterium | reverse complement strand
ATCAGCGCGATCTCCTGATGCATCTGACCAACACGTTCATCGACAATGGCTTTTCGCTCAAAGAGCTGGTTCTCGAAGCAACGCTGCATTCCTACTTCAATCCGGGGCATCCGTCGCAGTGTAGTGGGGAGAAGACCTATTTCATGGCGCCAATCTATGACCCATGGTCGGTCGACCATGATCTAGAAGCCTTGCAGGGCAATTCCGTGGGAGACATCGTGGAGCGTTTGCCGCCGCGTGTGTTGATCAACGCCGCTACCACCGCCATGGAATGGACGTCGATCTCCGACCCGAATGTGGAGGTGACCACGGAAGACGTGATCTTGGAGCCGATCACCGCCTTCCAGATCGACATTGGCGTCTTCTTGTTGGACGGTGAAACAGGTTTTCGGGGACACAACATGCTCGAGAGTTTGTCGTGGGAGATGGCGGTGGGCGCATGTCGAGACCCCTATCCGGACGACCCCAATGAGACCAAGTCGGACTGGATGAACCGTCTCTTGGGGGCGGCGTCACCGAGCGACACCCTGGAGGACGCGATCGCGACGTTGAAAGATCGCCTGATGAGCATCCCGCGACTGAAAACGAAGCAAGAACGGGTGTTGATGGAGGCCTTGACGGGCGTGGCGTTGGACACTCAGCTCAAGCACGTACTGGATGTGGACGGCGTTCTGCGCCGTGTCTGTGCGGCGTTCTTGGCCAGTCCACAGTTTACGATGGTTGGTGCGCCAGTGGAAAACGAAGCGGGACGTGAGCCCCCCATCACGGTTCCGGGCAACACTCAATTTGAGATCTGCAATCAGATCCGTGTGCAATTCTTTGAGCCTGGCAAAGCGGACTGTGACGCAGCGGGAAACCTGACCCTACAAGCCAATTAGCCACGTTATTTGCTGCGCGCCTTTGGGACACAGAGATTGTCGGGTGGCGGCTCAACCGCATAGGGCAGGCGGATGGTTATCTGTTGGTTTCCCTTTCGGATCGTGACGGCACGACGAACGGGGGGCTTGTGGGGAACATCCACTCGAACCGTGACCCGTCCGGCATGGGGTAAGAACCGGTCAAATCGCCCATTCCCTTCCTTGCCGTCTTTGGTGTAGCGGGTCATCCAGCGTTCCCCTTCCCGAGTGCGGATGCTGTCAATGGACACGGCCGCACAGACGCCACGGCCATTCACATCGAGCACATGCCCCGAGAGGGAAGGGCCGTCTAGGAAGCGATCGAAGAGCCCCTGCCAAATCGGGCGCACCGCGCGAATGATGGCGTTTCGCTTGGACGAAGAGTGAGGGGTTCGGCGTGCGCCTTCCACCAACAACGCCAGGGTTCCATGGGTGTGTCGGTGCCAATCTTGATCGGTTCCATCCACGGCATAGAGTTTTCGCTTCACTTTAATCCTGCCTCGCTCGGGATGACTCGGCAGGAGTCGCACGAGGTCTTCGGCGATTCCCCACGCTTCGTTGGTGGTGGGGTTCTTTGCGCCGTCGATGGTGTAGGGCGCCAGCAGGGCCAAGGTCCCCGTGTGGTAGGTGAGCGAAGCCACGAAGTGCTCCCGGTCGGCCAGAGCCATCATGGCGCGCACCTCGGGCTCCGAAGCCGGCTTCTCACCTCGGTAGTAGCTGGAGTGGGACCAGGACTGTGAGCCTCTTTCCCCCAAGCTGCCCCAGCGATAGGGGTAGTTTCGGTTCAAGTCGACGCCCGAGGAACGAGCACCGCTTCGGCCTGTTTTCCGTCCATTCTTGCGGCCCATGCGGACGTCTCGCTCCAGGAAGGAGGAAAGCCCGTCTGGGTTGACCACGGGCACGGCCCAGATGGTGAAGCTGTCGAGCCAGCGCGTGACCCCGGGGTCCATGCCGTTGCCGCGCAAGAGGTACTGGATGGCGTCCAAGACAAACTCGGGCGAGAGCGCCTCCATCCCGTGATGGGCTCCGTTGAGCAGGATGGTCGGTTTGTCCTGTTGGGTGTCGATGTCATTGCTGATCCGGATGGCGCGAATGCGTGTTCCCCAGTGCGACGTCCCGATGGTCTCCAGTCGCGTCGTGTCCGGGAAGGTTTCATGCCATCGTTCCAAGAGATGATTCACGCAGGATGCGTCCTTGAGGCTCTTGTCGATGGAGAAGCGTCCCGTCTTGTCCTTGTAGAAGGGGCATTTCGAGCCGCGGCCTCGAAGCATGTAGCTGGCACTTCCCCACTTCCATTGCTCCAAGTACTTCCACGGGCGATCGTCCGACACACGCTCAATGGGGACGTTCTCACAGTGCAGGGCAACGACGTCGATGGGGTTCATGGCCACGACTACCGTCCCGCGTTTGCGGCGTGTCTCCCGCATCTCCTTCAGGGAGGGGCTGAGCGCCTGAGCGCGGGCGAGCTCCGTCCGATTCAGCGTGAGGAACATCGGCGTTTCGCTCTTGTGCGTACCGGTGGACGGAGTTGGACAGCCCGAGTGATAGGAAAGATTGGTAACCAGGGTGTTTGGAGAGGCTCTTCGTCCCACGGCCAGCAGGCCAACCCCGCCCGTCGAGGCCGACTTGTCGAAGGCGTTCAACTCCAATATCGGTGTGGATCGGCCGGCACCCATTTGCGTGGAGCCGCCATACGCTTGAACTACGAGGTGTGGGCCGCGGAAGGTCACTGTGAGTCGCAGGGGACGCGTTTTGCCACTCTTGGAAAAGAGCCGGCGGGCATTGGGAAATGATTTGCGGTCCAGGCGGCGCCATCCGCCTCTGACTCGCACCTCAATCGACAAGCGTTTCCCAGCCAGATGGACCCGGTAACCACGAGTAACGCGGCTCCTCTTGGCGTTCCATTGAACCCGAAGAAGCAGTGACAAGTCCGTCTTCTCCTTGACCTTCATATCGAGGGTGAGCGAACCGTCCCCTACGGTGATCGACGTCTTGGGCAGCCAGACTGCCGACTCGGATTTTTTGAGCGCTCTGCCCAAGCGGACACCGCTGGTACCGGCTCGCCATGGCCCCCTTGTGCCCGGTCCGGATCGATTTGTGCTTTTGGTGCGAATGAGGTGCACCGTGGATGAGGGCGGTGCCGCCGTGACGACGGGGGAGGGCAGCCCCAGCAGTAGACAGAGCGACATGCCAAGAAGCATGTTTTGGTTCATAGAGTGTGGCGCGTTGGGTCCCGTCATAGGGACGCTATCGCGATGTGATGCGCGATCCGGGTGAGGGGCGACTCTTTCGGATCCGATGATACAGGTAGGCAGCGAGCATGATCACCAAGCCCAGGACTGGATACCATGCGCCGGGCCTTGACGACTGCAATGCCGAGAAGACCATGACGACCAAAACGAAGACACTGGAGACCAGGTAGATCGCCGGCAGAATCGGGTATCCCAGGGCGCGGTAGGGTCGCTCTGCATGGGGTTGGCGTATTCGCAGCACAAAGAGCGAGCCCACGGTGAACATGCCGGTGAGGATCATCGCCATGCTCACCAACGCGATAATTTGTTCAAAGGTGCCTGTCAGTACGAACACGCTCGCGAGCAGCGCCTGGAGGACCAACGCAGTCTTGGGAACCTGACGGCCCTCGTCGATCCTTCCCACGCGATCGGACATAGCACCGTCTTTGGCCATGGCGTAAGCCACCCGAGCGCCCCCGAGGATGGTCCCGTTCAATGCGCCCATCAGCGCGAGCGCGATCAAGCCCGTGACAACCAACTCCGCAGTGGGTCCACCGAGCTCTCGAGCGGTGGCCGTTCCGGCCTCGCCTGCGTGTCGCAATCCGTCCAGCCCCAAGACCTCAATGTAGGCGTAGCACATCAACATGTACAAAGCTGTGGCCGCCAGGGCCCCCCCGATGAGTCCAAGAGGAAGGTTGCGTGACGGGCGCTTTACCTCTCCGGCGACATAGATGACACAATCCCAACCGGAATAAGCGAAATACACGGCCAAATAGG
>CAUZBV010000421.1:0-3905 GCA_963578115.1 Myxococcales bacterium | reverse complement strand
TCCGGTGGGTGGTGGTGGATTGCTCAGCGGCATCACATTGGCCTACCGCGAGTTGAACCCGGCGGTGCGGATGTTTGCGGCTGAACCGCTGGGTGCCGACGACGCCTACCGTTCAAAACAAGCGGGTGAGCTCATTTTGCAGACGGGCCCCAACACCATCGCCGACGGTCTGCTTACGAGCCTGGGCGAGCGGACGTGGCCGGTTATTCGCGACTGCGTGGACGAGGTGATCCTCGTGGACGACGACCAAATCATGCACGCCATGCGCTTGATGTGGGAGCGCATGAAGACCGTTATCGAGCCCAGCGCCGCCACGTCGGTGGCCGCCGTGTTGAGCGATCGGTTCCGCCAGCTGGAGGGTCTGGAGCGGGTCGGTGTGCTTCTGACCGGCGGCAACGTGGATCTGGACTCGTTGCCTTGGATGAAGCCGGGCTCTTGAGCGACACACCTCGCACTTCCGAGGCGTTGGGAAAAGAGACTTGCTGGGCGTTGGTGTGTTGTCTCTAATCCGGCTCAATGTCGTGGCGCCAATCTCCTTCTTCCTGCCATTCGGGCTGTTCGTTCTTGTGCAATAAGAACGAACCGATGGCCAGCGCGTCCATCTCCGTGCGCATGAAACAGGTGTAGGCGTCCTCGGGGGTGCACACCATGGGCTCGCCCCGTACATTGAAGGAGGTGTTGACCACCATGCTGCACCCGGTCTTTTGGCGAAAGGCGTGGATCAGACCGTGGTAGAGGGGGTCATCGTCGGCTCGAACCGTCTGCACCCGCGCGGAGTAATCCACGTGGGTCACGGCGGGGATGGTGGATCGGGCGACGTTCAATTGGTCGATGCCGAAGAAGCCTTGCTCTTCGTCGGTCATGGGCACGCGGATGTCCTCGCGAACGGGCGCCACCAAGAGCATGTAGGGCGAGTCGCACTTCAGATCGAAGTATTGATCGCAATCCTCTGCCAGCACCGAGGGCGCGAAGGGGCGAAACGACTCGCGAAACTTGATCTTTAGATTCATCTTGGATTGCATCGTGGGGGACCGAGGATCGCCCAAGATACTCCGATGGCCCAACGCTCGGGGCCCGAACTCCATACGGCCCTGAAACCACCCCACCACGTTCTCGTTGGCCAAGAGATCCGCGCTTTGCTCCATCAGCGCTTGCGGATCCAATCGATGGGAGACGGCACCCATCTGCCCCAGGGCTTGGGCGATTTCGTCGTCGTTGAAGGCGGGTCCAAGGCAGCTGTTGTTCTGCCGGTCTGTTCCTGCGAGGGCCGGTCGTTCGCCCCCTTGGCCGCGATGCCAGTAGGCCAAGGCGGCGCCGATGGCTCCGCCCGCATCGCCCGCGGCCGGTTGAATCCACAGGTTCTCGACGATCCCTTCGCGCAGGATTTTTCCGTTGGCCACGCAGTTCAGGGCCACCCCCCCGGCCAGGCACAGATTCTTGGAGCCGGTGAGCGTTCGGATGGTGCGGGCTTGGCGGAGCATGATCTCTTCGGTCACGTCCTGCACCGAACGGGCCAGATCCATCTCACGTTGGGTGATGCGGCTCTCGGGACTCCGCCGCGGTCCTCCAAAGAGGGTGGCGAAACGCCGATTGGTCATGGTGAGGCCGGCGCAGTAGTTGAAGTACTTCTGATTCAAACGAAAGGATCCGTCCTCTTTCAGATCCACCAGGTGGTCCAAAATGGTTTGGACGTACTTGGGTTCTCCGTAGGGTGCCAGTCCCATGACCTTGTACTCGCCCGAGTTGACCCGGAATCCCGTGAAATAGGTGAAGGCTGAATAGAGCAGTCCCACCGAATGGGGGAAGCGCAGCTCCCGCAAGAAATCGATGTCTTTGCCGCGCCCGTGGGCGATGGTGTCCGTGGCCCACTCGCCCACCCCGTCGATGGTGAGGATGCCCGCGTCGTCAAACGGAGACGGATAATAGGCGCTGGCAGCGTGGGATTCGTGGTGGGTGGCAAACGACACGTACCCCTCGTAGCCCAGCTCGGCCCCAATGGTGTCGGGGATCCAGAGCTTCTTTTTGAGCCAGAGCGGCATCGCCTTGAGAAAGGAGCGGATCCCCAGCGGAGCCGTCATGAGGTACGTCTCGAGCAGCCGCTCGAACTTGATGAATGGCTTGTCGTAAAACACCACGGCGTCCAACTCGGCGGTTGTGATTCCCGCTTCGCGCAGGCAGTAGTCGGCGGCCTGTTTGGGGAAGCGATGGTCGTGTTTTGTGCGGCTGAAACGTTCTTCTTGAGCGGCCGCCACCACGACACCATCGCGGACCAACGCCGCTGCGGAGTCGTGGTAATACGCCGAGATGCCCAGAATATGCATCAGTACTGCCGCTCGTAGTTTTCGGGGTCAAACGTTTCGTCCGAGATGTCGTGCCAATAGGTCTCTTTGGACGTCCGGAATTGGCGTTCCAATACGTCTTTTCTGAAAAGCCGCATGACCCAGCCGGTTGGGGTTATTATGAGGTAAAACACCACGCTCAAGAGGATGCGTGTGTTGAGCCAACCCAGAGCGACGGCGAAATAGAACCAGATTCGCTCCAGTGGCCATAAGACCACGGGCAAGACCATCCCCAAAACGAGCATGGCTCCGCCCACCGACCACAACACGGTGGCACCGTGGGTTTTGTCCCACCAAAATAGAAGACCGCCCAAGATCGACAGCGCAACGGCCATGATGATGGCGAAGCTACGGATCCGTTTCTTGTCGTTTTGGGTCAGGGTCATGGCGTCGCCTCGGCGCCCCCGCGGGGCGTCAAGGTATACTGTACCATCTCTGGCCAAGGCCTCTAGTCTTCTACGAAAGCGACAGGCTTCTTTGGTGTGAAACTTGCAGCACACAGCGCCCGCTGGGGACATTTGTCCCGATCGCACGACGGAGACGACAATGGAACGATGGATTTTGCTGGGGATGATGGCCGTGCTGTGGACCGGATGCACCAAGACAACCCAGGGCGAGTGCCCGGCTCCCGACGACAACATTCGGTGGTTCTACAATCAGTCGAGCAACGGGATCATGTCCTCGGCCGGTTGTACTCTGTGCGATCTGTCCGTCGATGAAAGTGATTACTATGCGTGGACGGTGGCGAACGCGGCCCCGGGAACGGTCAGTGACGATCCGGCTGACGCGACACCCTGCTTGTATGTGTACCCCAATGAGCAGAAGAACTGGGACTCTGCTGCGGAATGTGCCCAGATGGCCTGCTCGGAGGATCCCAACACCAACGACGGGGTCAAGAAATGGCACGGCACATGGAAGATCATCCATGACAAACTCTTTCCTACGGTCGATGACATGAATGCAGAGACGCTGGGGACCCCCGTTTCCCTTGAGACCATGGCCTCCGATCCCGCGATGGATCCGTTGATGCAAGACGCCCATGTCATCGAGACACTGGAGATCGGTGTGTTGGAGTCGTCCACGTTCCATCCGGATGAGTCGGATCCCTCAATCCTTCGTTAGATTCATCTCTTTGGCCATCATCTGGGTATGACATCGGTCATTCTGGCTGGCGTCGGACCGCTTTGGCAGGTACCGTATGGTTGGAAACCGTCCATAAGGAGCTGTCCAGATGCATCCGCGAACCCCTTTTTACCTTCTGGCCTTCGTCTTTGTTGCGTTGTGTGTGTTTGCCGCGAGTTGTAGCTCCGGCGTGAATCCCGACGACGAGTCGCCTGCCCTGTGTGTGGTGGGTAGCGACTGCGAACAGACCCTCTTGCTCCAATGCGAATGCTGTGACAAGACGCTCGTGGCCGAATGCAAAGAAGCCAGGACAGCGGAATGCGCCACCGGTGAGTTGGAGGTGGTTTTGTCCGCAAACGAATGTCAGATCAACAACGACTCGTGGGCCCTGAGCCTTTCGCATGGGAACAACCCGTGCGATCTCTTTGTCGAGGCTCGGCTGGA
>CAUZBV010000420.1:0-3907 GCA_963578115.1 Myxococcales bacterium | reverse complement strand
ACGCCTTCGTCAATCTGACCGTCGCAGTCGTTGTCCATCCCGTCGCAGAACTCGGGCTGCACCGGGCCACAGCTTCCGCACGTGTTCGTCACGCCTTCGTCAATCTGACCGTCGCAGTCGTTGTCTTTCCCGTCGCAGATCTCCACAGGGACCGATCCGCAGGTGCCGCAGACGTTCTTCACGCCTTCGTCGATCACACCGTCGCAGTCGTTGTCTTTCCCGTCGCAGATCTCCACAGGGACCGATCCACAGGTGCCGCAGGCGTTCTTCACGCCTTCGTCGATTTGCCCGTCGCAGTCGTTGTCCTGGCCGTCGCAGATCTCCACAGGGACCGATCCGCAGGTGCCGCAGTCGTTCTTCACGCCTTCGTCGATCACACCGTCGCAGTCATTGTCCTCGCCATCGCACACCTCAAGCGGGGGAGTCACCTCCGTCTTGGCGCCGTCGGGGGTGCACTCATAAGCCTTCCACGCGTCACAGAACACGCCCGCTGGGGCGTTTACGCAGTCCGCGTTGACGCACGTGGCCTTGCCGTCGATCACTTTGCAGCCCGCTCCGAACGCACCACAGTCGCCTTCGTCGCAGTCGGCGCCCACAGCGACGGTCCCCTCGCAGTGGGGCGTGCACCCGCCAGCCGTGCACTCGGGGATCCCCTTGTTCATGACGCACGTGAGACCGAACACCCCACAATCTCCGGGCTGGCAGTTGGCGTCGATGGTCACCGTGCCCTCGCAGTGGGGCGTGCACCCGCCCTCGTTGCAGAGGGGCACAAACGCAGCGGGTGGAAAGCTCGTAGGTTTGTAGACCCAATGCCAAGGTTCCTTCCAATAGGTGCGTTCAAAGCCATGGGCGTTGCCGTGCTCTTTCAACCACGCGAACTCAGGAGACGTGGCCGCACACGCCGCGTCCCAGAGCGCGAGCACGTCAGCGGTGGGTGCGCTGGATCCGCTGTACTTTCCGCAGGGTGTGTCGTCGCTGAAAAAGGGGCCCGAGTAGGGCGCTTCGGTCAAAAAGAAGTCGAGAGCGACACCGCTCTGATGTTTGCTGGTTCCGGGACACGCCGCTGGATTCCCTTTGTTGCATTTGCCGCTCACGTAACAATCGTAGAAATACTGCTGCTCACTCATAGACCGGAACCCGCTCTGAGGCCCTTCCAAGAGCAAGGCCACCCCGACACCGTCTGCCGCTTGGGCCATGGCGTAATACGCGTTGGCTGTCTCTATCTCCAGCGGCGCCATGGCACCCTTGGACGTGGTCACATGAACGAGCGCAATGGTGCCGGTCGGGGCCACCGTTGGGCATTGCGCCGGATCTTGGGTCACCACCGTGGGGTGTGAATAGGCCGTGCCCGTGCTGGTGGTGCAGTCCACTTGGGGAAGCAGCGCTGCGCTGCGATGGGCCCATTGGGCTCCATCCAGAGACGATGGGACTGGCGGTGCCGGTTCGCCCATCTCCACGCACCCGCCCAATACAATTGCTGCGAGGAACACATGCACAACACAAAGCCTATGGCATCGTGGGCTGCTACTCATATCAACATAAATTGTACCACAATCGACGCGCTCTTAAGACGTCGGACACCCCTAAATCCACCCTCGCTGGTTCTGCAACGCCAGGGTGGTAGACAACCCCAAGGCCTTTCTTTAGCATCGGATCCCCAGGAGGCAGTCATGCACAACGTGCTTACCCGATTCGTTCTCGTCCTTTCGTTGGTCATAGCCGGGATCGCTTGTGGGTCCAAATCATCGACCCCCACCCCGATCGAAGACACCGCTCCAACACCGGACACGGCCACGCCCGACAGCGCGCCGCTGCCCACCGACACGCCGGTGGTCCCCGAGGACGCCAGCGAACCCGACACGGCCACGCCGCCGGAAGATGCGCCCGAACCCGAGGACGTCCCGGCCCCCAAGGACGTGCCCGGCCCCGAGGACACCCCGCCCGCCCCGGACACCGCGCCGGCCACCTGCGACCCGCCCTGCCCCGAGGGACAGCTGTGTTTCGCCGGACAATGCGGCACACAAGCGTGCGATGTCGCGGCCTTCGACGGGATCTTGTTCGCCAACGCGAAGAAGCTCAGCGACGCCGTATTGATGACGGAACAGCCGGACAGCTCGTGGGCTCCATCCATCGTGTACCAGTGGTCGGATCTTCTCCAGGCCCTGCACACGGCGTGTGGTGCAGGCATCGCCGGATACACATTCTGGATTGGAAATGACACGGATCCAGACGAAAAGAAGTTTCTCTACGGACTGGTCAATCTGGCGGCGTTTCTGGCCCAGAGCATGAAAGAGACCATCAAATACGACGCCTGCGACGAGAACAACTGGGACAATATCAACGGCTACCCGCTCGCCGGATCCTGCGGACAGCTCGGACAGAAGTACGAAGACTACGACTGCGAGATGGCGTGCCCCAAGGATCCCTCGATGCAGCTGACGGCGGTGACGAACGCCAAGTGGTGGGGCGCGCCCGGGCCCATGTTCTGCGCCCCCGACAGCGCCCTCATCGCAGCCGGCGTGTCCACCGACGGCAGCACCGGATACTGGAATCACAACGCCGATTGCTGGCCCTATCCCGCCGCGGAACCAGACTTCACCGTGGATGAGAGCGTACCGACCTATCTGCGGCCCGAATGTGAAGTGTACAAGGGACAAAAGGGAGGCAAGTACGTTTTTGACGGCTCGAGCGGTTCGGTTCAGGGGTGCTGCTGGTGGGGCCGTGGCGTCATTCAGACCACCGGCCGCTGCAACTTCGGCAAGCTGAATCACTATCTGGGCAAGAGTCATCTGGATTCGACGCTCTTCCCGGCGCCGGACGCGCCGCCCTATCCCAACGTGGACTTCTGCAAGGATCCGGAGAGAATCTGCGCCAGCAAAGAACACCCCGAGTTGAAGTGGATCGCGGGTCTCTTCTATTGGATGAATGACGTCCAGGCCTACAACCAGGAAGGCTGGGTCTACACCGAGCAGGTCAAAGCGTTTGTGGACGGCGGCTTCCAGGGTACCGCGTTCATTGACGCGGTCTCGGGTATCGTCAACCGGGGTTGCCACAATCCACCCTGCGGCACGGGCCCCGTGGATGGCCTGGCAGAACGGGCCGCCAACTTCCAGAAGGCGCTCACGGCGATGGACATACAGTAACGCCCACCCCCGGTTGGCTCCGGTTGTGACACCAGCCTCTTGAACTTGTCCCGGGTACTGTGTTGAAGTGCATCCATGCAATGCACGGGGTGTGGAAAGAGCTTATCGACAGAGGAACTCCGGGGGGAGAACTGCCCGTATTGCGAGACCGCCCTACCCCACCGGTCCGAGGCGATCGCCAACGCCGCTTCGATCAAAGAGCTCTTGCGCGACGCCAATCAGGACGGCGTGCCCGATGTCTTGGAAGGCACCCATCTCGACCCGCGAAACCAACCCAAGAAGGTGGAGATTAGCGAAGAGGATTTGGCGTTCTTGAGGAGCAAGGAGTCCGCGACATCCAGCTCCAATGCCTGGGTGGTCGTCTTTGTGCTCATATTGGTAGCGGGAGCGATCGGCGCCGTCTTCTTCATGGAAGAGACGAAGGAGGCAGAGCAATCAGTGAGGAGCACGGAGAGCAAGACAAACTCCTCATCCACTTCCCCGGCCAAACACAAACCCGCCCGAATCTATGTTCGAGACGTCTGCCTGTTGGATGCCAACGGCGACAGCGCCGCCGACATCCTGGCCAGCACGGGCTCGGGCGAAGCCCCGGTCATCCGAATCCTGAACGGCACCAACGGCCAGACCTTATGGGCTTCGAAACCGTACGACACACGGGTGGACATCGCCTGCATTGACGAGCATTGGTTTGTGGTGGCGCAACAAACTTTTCAACTCGACTTCTACAACAGCCGACAACTGGGACCGCCCATTCGTGTCATGGC
>CAUZBV010000419.1:0-3917 GCA_963578115.1 Myxococcales bacterium | reverse complement strand
ACTGACCCATCATCCCGTCCCCTTCCATGTGAGTGCACGGAACAAACCCAATGACTTTGAACCCGACACGACCCATCGCCCACGTGATGCTGATAACTTCCTTTCCACAAGACAACGCAAGCGCGCTATGATTCCGGCCTTCATGCGTACCTCCGCCCCAGCACGTCAACGGTTTCTTGGGCTCCCGTGGATCGCCATCGTCCTCATGTCGCTGGGCTGCGCCACGGCGCAGACCAGGACAGCCACATCGGACTACCCCGAGCACTGGTGGCAGCCTATCGCTCACGCTCAGAAGGCGTCGTGGGAGATCGGACCGGACGAGGCGGGACCCGGCGAAGTCATCTTGTCCAAACGCAACGAGCTGGGATTGCTCTCCAATTTCGCAGCCACCCCCTTCGTGCTGGACGGGGTGCGCTACGCCAGCGTGGAAGGTTTCTGGCAGATGATGAAATACCCCGAAGGCGATGACGATCCTCGACAGAACGCCGGGCCCTTCACCTTCACCCGCGAGGCCGTGGCCCAAATGGTCGCTTTTGACGCCAAGAGCGCGGGGAAAGAAGCGGGCACGCTGCTCAAGAAAGCCGGTATTGGGTGGATCAGCTATCGGGGCAAACGACTGGACTACAAAGGCGCGGATTCGGACGCCCATTACGCCCTGATTCGCCGAGCGATGGCCGCCAAGTTGGCCCAAAATCCGCGGGTTCACTGGCTCCTTTTGTCCACGGTTGACCTCAAACTTCGCCCCGATCATCACCAGAGCCCTCATCGAACCCGTGCGTACGAATACCATCGCATCTGGATGGATCTGAGGGCCATCGAGCGGGCCAAAGACGTAGCGTTTATAGAGAAGGCCTTGAGTCATTGGTCCCCGACCACACGTGCTCGGCTGCACCGAGCCATCCTTCGGGCCGGCGCGGCCGAGACCCCCGTGGCCCTCTTCGATGGAGACGGGACCCTGTGGCACGCGGACATCCCCCGCGAATTTCTCACCGAGTCCATTCGAGCGCGTCGGCTGCTGCACTTCCCCTACGACGCCGCCAAGACCCCCGAAGAGGCGGCGGCACGGCTCTATGACACCTGCAAACACGATGTGTCGATCTGCATCGCACAAGCCGCGTATCTCTACACGGGCCTGACGTTGGCCAAGCTGGAACAGGACATGGACGGATTCTTCCAAGGCTTCGAAGCAAAGACCTTCCCCGCCCAGCGACAACTCATTGCTCTGCTCCGAAAGCGCAGATTCCAGATCTTCGTGGTGTCCGGGGGGCCGCGTTGGTTGGCCCAAGCGGCGGCAAAGCGCTTCTACGATATCCCTCCCGAACGGGTGATCGGCGTCCAAACCCACATCGTAAACGGGGTGTTGAGCGCCGAGGTGATCCCTCCCCTGCCCTTCCGAAAAGGCAAAGCGGCGGCGGTGGCCACATGGGTCCAGCGACCGGTCCACATCGCGGTGGGCAATTCGGGCAGCGATGTCCCCATGCTCGCGCTCGCCCGCCACGCGGCGGTGGCCGTGCAATCCTTTGGTTCGGACCACCCGGGATTCCATTATCGGAGTGAACAAAAGTTGGCCGCCGAAGCCACAAAGCGGGGATGGCTTGTGGAGACACTCAAACCCACGGGCGCAAAGAAGACAGGGCCATGAGACGGCAACCCTTGCAAAACCTCCGATGAATGGTCACCCTTTCGAAGACGATGAATAGACGACTTCTACAAAAGGCCCTGGGATGCAGCCTGCTGCTCGGTGCGCTGGCTTGCGGCGGTGAGACCATTGATGATCCGGCGCCGTTGATCATCGGAAGCCAACCGCTCGCTGGGTTCGTGGCCAATCAACCGTGGACCTTCGTGGGCGGCACCAGCGATCCGGTGCTCACGACCCTCGGTAAAGAGACGCTCATCCTCTGCAGCCAAGCCTTGGCCGATCCCTGTGCGCCCTGCGAAGGCCAACACCAAGTCCGCATTGTCGTCACGCCCGAGGCCGACTCCTACAGCGTGAAGGAGGCGTCCTTGAGTGTACGCTTTGTCAGTCTTCTGGTGGAAGGCTCGGTTATGACGAGTAGCCAGGTCACCGCCTCGGCCGGCAAATTGTTTTTCTCCGAAGTGACCGACACCGTCCTGCGCGGTGGGATCGCGGCTCGCTACGCGCAAGAAACCGGCTACGATGTGGCCGGACTCTTCGAGATCACTCGGTGCCCGGAGCTGGTCGTTCCCGAGGAAGCAGACGAATCGCCCTAAGGTCGGCCACACCGTGCCCCACCAAACGCACAGTCTGGGGTCCTTTGGAGGCGATTACGCCCAATTCAAACGATCGCGCTGAGGCCTCATCGCCCGCCAACGATGCCGTGCCGATGACGGTGCCGCCGCCAGTCTGCAAAGACCAGTCACCAGACTTCGGGCTTGGAAAGGCTTCCAAGGCCACCGTCCACTCCCCATCGGGGACTTGAACACGACCCAACGCGAACGCACAAGGGCCGTCGCCCCTCGTGGTCAAGCGAAGAACATGCTCCCCGGAAGGCAGCGCCACCGGTTGTGCGAACCCGCAGTCGGAACGCTCGGGCAATGGAAAGCGACCCAGCAACGACACGGTGTGTACCGGAAGCGCTGGAGGTGCGTACGGAACCAACGTGGGCACAAGCCGTGCTCGATAGGACTGGACCGACGAGGGATCGATGGTCAAACGCAATCGGTAGACCATGCGATTCTCCACGGAATTCAGCAGCGCCTGGTTGGCGGCATCGCCCAGATCATGGGCGAACACCAACGGCGCATTGCGGGTGGGCGCATCGCCCAGGATCATCCCCAACGAATAGTGGGTCCAGCGAGCTCGGGGTTGCAATCCCTCCATACTCACAAAGATCAGCTTCCGAGCCCCGGGCGCGGAAGCCACTTTTTCCGCTACTTCATCGATGGGCAACCATTGCGCATTGTCCTTTTCCAGCGTCAAGAGCGCGTGGCCACCGAGCAATCCCCCGAGCACTACGGCCACGCCCACCCAACGCAACGAGCAAGCCGCCGCAGCGATCAGAACGACGAGGGGAAGAAACGCTTCGAAGAGCAGCCGGGGCCCCAAGAAGTTGCCGTGAAAATAGAAGAGCCCATAGGCACCCAAAAGCGCCAGCGGCAAGAGCACCAAGGGCCACACCGACTCCTTGGGGCGCCGCCATAAAAAGAGCAGGGGCAAGAGCAGGGCCAAACCCGGACCCAATCCCGTCGTCCCCAACGACGCGAGGCGCGTGCCCGTGATCCCGAGCGCGTCCATGGGCCCGAACCCCGGTGATTCCAAATTGTGTGCATAAACACAACCCACATCCTCTCCGAACCCCAACCGGTGGCAGTCTGGATTGGGTTCCGTGAGCCCGATGTATTGGTTTTGACCCGGTGTCCATGGGTCACCAGTCACCACCATGTTGGTCGCCAAATAGGCCGCGCCCAGCATAATGGCCAACACCAGCCCCTGGGCCATGGACCACCACGGCGGCCGGGGCGCACGAGCCAACACAAGCCCCGCCACGACCAAGCCCGTCACAGCGCCGTTGAGCGGCCGAACGGTCATCAGCGCACCGATGAGCAGTCCCATTCCAATGGGCATCCACCATCGATGACGATCCGGACGCAGCGCCAGCCACAACGCCGCCACCGTCAGCACCGCCGCGAAGGGGTGGCTCAACATGGAGCCGCCCTGATGGGTCACAAAGGGACTCAAAGCCACCAACCAGCAGGACAAGGTCTCTACAGCGGGCTGGGAAGGAAACACCGCACGAGCCAAACGACCGGTCAAAATCACCAGCAACGCCACCAGAAGCGGATTGACGATCCACGCCAGCCCCCAGCTGTGCCCGAGGCCCAAGACGAGGGGCCAACCGGGCGGAAACGCGCTGGCGACCGAACCGTCTCCCAAGGGGACGAGAAAATAGTAGTGA
>CAUZBV010000418.1:0-3921 GCA_963578115.1 Myxococcales bacterium | reverse complement strand
TGCCCGCATTTCCCGTCGACACGCACATTCATCGTCTGGCCGCCCGGTGGGGATTGTCCAATGGAAAGAATGTGGAGCAGACCGAGCGGGATCTGAAGCGGACCTTTGACCGATCCCTGTGGAATCGACTCCATCTTCAGATTATTTTCTTCGGTCGAGAACATTGTCCGGCGCTGCGACACGATCTGAGCGAGTGCCCCATCTGTGGCTGGGCCGCGTCCAAGAAGCGCATTGCGCAAGAGGTTGTGAAAAGTCGGCGATAGCGTGTCTTTGGCAGCTCCAATGCGTTCCGTTGCGCTCATTGCCACGATGAGCTTGGTTGAGTACTCTACGAAGTGAGCGACTCATGTTTCGATACTCTGACCTACAAAAACTCGCGGCGTCCATGACGTTCGATGAGTATGTGAGCCACCATCCCTATTCGGTGATCATCGCCCGAAAGATGATGGGCGGGCAGATTCAGCACAAGAAGTCACGATCCGCGGGCCGCACCAAGGCCATGCAGTGGTCGACCATGCTGCACATGGGCGCGGCACAGCCGGAAGAGACGATGGACCCCTGTGAAACGAGCATGATGAAGACGCGCACACTCGATCCCCAGCGTGTGTTTCCCGTCCGAAAACAGAGTGATGAGCCGGGAGCCATTCGGATTGGGCGAGGGGCCAAGTGCGATGTGGTGATCAACGACTACACCGTGTCCAAGCAGCACGCTGAATTTGTCTGGGATCCGGGCACTCGGTACCATTTTCTGGTGGACAAGGGGTCTACAAACGGTACCTCGGTGGGGACGAGGCAACTGTCCAGAGACGAACAATGTTCGCTGAAATGCGGGTATTGGTTGGTGTTCGGGCGTGTGGTTTGCCAATACCTCACGGCGGAGGCCGTGTATGACGAGCTGCGAAGGGCCGGATAGTCCCCAAACAAGCGTTGACAATAGCCCACAAAACTCGGTACTCAAGAAAGCGGTGACGGCGCAGGAATTCGGTGAAGTGCCGAGGCTGCCCCCGCAACTGTAACCGGCGACGAGATCGGTGAAACCACTGGCGCCAAGGCGCTGGGAAGGACCGATGGAGAGCGACCCGGGAGCCAGGACACTCTGCCGCACCAGTGAAGCCTCTTGACGCGCTTCGGGTGGAAGCAGGCCGGGCATAGCCAACGCGCTATCCAACACCGCCAAATTTGACCCGATTCGCATGGTGCCTTCAACGAGGAGTGCTGCAATGGGTCGGTCGGAAAGAATGTGGGTTGGTTGGGGGTTCTTGTCACTTCTCTGTGTGGTCGCTTGCGGGTCGAATGCCACCCCACCCTCGTCGTCGTTGATTCCCTACGCAGCAGAGTGCAGCATGGCGGTGGTGAACACGGATTATATGTCTACCAGTGTGTCGCTCTTGCGTCCCGATGGCTCGATCTGTGCGGACAATATTATCCATTCGGGCAGTGAGCGGCCCGGCTTGACCGTCGCGTTGTCGGGGGACGTGATGTTGCCCACAACACCCCACCCCGATGGACTCTTGGTCCTGATCGATCGCTACCCCAACGGTGCCATCACGTTTGTGGATCCCTTCACGGCAGCGGTGCGTTCCCAGGTCTCGGTCACCACCGGGTTCGCGTCCAACCCACACGATGTGCTGATCCTCGGTGAGGACAAGATGTACGTCACGCGCTCAGAGACCAACCCCACGCCCACGGACACACCCACGGATTGGGACGAGGGCGGGGACGTGCTGATCGTTCACCCTCAAACCGGCAGCCTGCTGGGACGAATTGACCTGAGCGCGTACACCGAAGAGCAGGACGGACAACCCATGGATCCGAGGCCCGATCGCTTGGTGTCTACGACCGGGCGCGTGTGGACGAACCTTCGTCACCTCAGTCGGGATTTTCAGTGGGCGGGTTCGGGCCGTGTTGTCGGTATTGATCCTATTACCGACACGGTGGAGACCGTCGTAGAGCTCGCGGGCTTGGAGAATTGCACCGGGTTGGTGGCTGGAATCGATGGGTTGTGGGGCGTGTGCACCGGGGTCTTTGCAGCAGGCGCGTCGGCACAAATGAACGCGTCGGGTCTCTTTCATGTGGACGTGGCGGCCGAGAGCGAGCCCTCGGTGGATTGGACGTTCTCAGCGGTGGATCTCGGCAATCGGCCATTGGGGTTTAATCTGGCGGCGGTGGATGATCACACCGTCGTGGTGGTGACCTTGGGATCCATGGAAGGCGAGGGCACACCCGACCGATTGGTTGCGGTGGACCGGCTCACCAATCACGTCCAGGATCTGGGGGTGGAAGCCGGGGCCTACACCTTGGGGGATGTGGCTTGGAGCGCGTCGGCCAAGCGTTTGCTTGTGGTCCACATGGACATGTTGGAGCCCGGACTATGGCGCCTGCAACGTGGAGCGGAGGGCGTATGGGCACCTTTGGTTACCACCCTGACCAACCCCTCGATTGGCTTGCCGCCCATCGACATCGGATTCCTCCAGTGAGGTGGATTGCGGTCCCATCGCTCTGCCTGCTCGGTGGTTTGGTGTCGCCTACGTATGCGGCCCCTCCCGCTCCGTCGAAGGTGGAGCCGCAAGAGCCCATCGACATCCCCGAGGTTGTGGTGCACAGCCGACGGACAGCCGAGGATGAAACGATTCCCACGAGCGTGATTTCACGCAAGGACGTGACGGACGCTGTGGCTGGGTTGCCCGAGATGCTCGACGAACAGCCGGGGCTTCGCACCAGTCGCCTGGGCGGACTGGAGAGTTATTCAACGGTCAGCATTCGTGGGTCGTCCGCCGACCAGGTGCTCGTCACGTTGGATGGGATCCCACTGAATTCTGCCGAAGGGGGCGGTGTCGACATGTCGACCATCCCATTTGGTCCGGTCGAGCGCGTCCTGATCTATCGGGGCGCAGCGCCCATTGGGTTTGGCACCAGCAGCATTGGTGGTGTCGTGAGCATCCAAACACGGGAACTGGTTGGCCAGTGGTTGGAGATGGAGGCCGGTGGCGGCTCCTTTGAAACGCGACTGCTTCGCGGATTTTACGGGACAGGTGGCGCGCACTGGGGAGCCGGTGTGGCGCTGGACTATTTGGGGAGCACGGGCAACTTTCGCTACTTGAATGACCAGGGAACCGTCTTCTCGACGACAGACGACAAGACGGTCGCCCGAAAAAACAACGCGTTTGACCAAGTGTCGGTCTTGGGCAAGGCCTTTGTGGTGTTGAATAAGGATTGGCGCCTCGGCGCAATCAATTGGTTTTCGTGGCGGAACCAGGGTGTGCCGGGACTGGCCCTTCATCCCACCGAAGAGAGCTCCTTGGAGCGCATGCGGAATCTATTGGGGCTCCGATTGCACGGCAAACGGTTGGGCAATCAGCGGGTAGCCCTCTCTGTGGTTCCCTATCTCAGTTGGTCGCAAACGGTGTTTTCGGATCCGCTCTCGGAGGTGGGTTTTGGTGCGGACCGTGTTCGGGATCAGAGTCTGGTTCCGGGGTTGATCGGCACCATCGGGTACCCCACGTCCTTGGACGAAGCGGCGAATTTTGTGCTCACGCCGCGATTGAATGTGCAGTACCGATACGAGCGTTTCATGCCCGGAAACGGTGGAGACACCACCACGCTTCATGCCTCCGAACGTCACCGGTTGAGCGCTGCGGCGGAGTTGGGGCTGTCGACGGAGGCCATCGCGACCGAGGTGCTCGGCTCCCTTCGCTACGAGAGTTTGTGGAACGCCATGAACAACCCGGGCAATCGTCCCCTCATTACCGAGCCGCCCTCCGCCGACAGTTTTAGCGATGCGTGGACTCTCCGAGGCGGGCTGGTCCAGCGCTCTATTCCTCACACAGAGCTGCGGGCCAACGTGTCGTATGGCGTTCGCTTCCCCAGCCTCTTCGAACTTTTTGGCAACAATGGGTACGTGTTGGGCAACCCGGGTCTCAA